>NZ_JBEOTA010000031.1:0-89760 GCF_040303265.1 Streptomyces sp. NPDC096040 | reverse complement strand
TCGTCGAGCAGACCCGCCGGCACGCCGCGATCGCCGCCCTGCTGCGCGTCCCGCATGTCGTCCTCGCCGTCAACAAGATGGACCTGGTCGGCTACGAGCGGGCCGAGTTCGAGCGGATCGTCGCCGACTTCACCGCGCAGACCGCCGAGCTGGGCCTTCCCGAGGTCACCGCGATCCCGGTCTCCGCGCTGGTCGGTGACAACGTCGTCGGCCGTTCCCCGCACATGGACTGGTACAGCGGGCCGGCCCTGCTTGAGTTCCTGGAGAGCGTCCCGGTCGCCGCGGACGCGGCCGACGCCCCGGCCCGCTTCCCGGTCCAGTACGTCATCCGGCACGGTGACATCCGGCACTACGCCGGCCAGCTGGTCTCCGGCTCGCTGCGGGTCGGCGACCGCGTCACCGTCCACCCCTCCGGCGAGACCTCCGAGATCGCCGCGATCGACGTGCTCGGCAGCGGGGTCGAGGCCGCGCACGCCCCGCAGTCCATCGGGGTGCGCCTGGCCGACCAGCGGGACGTCTCGCGCGGCGACATGATCACCGCCGGGCCTGAGGTGCCCGTGCTCACCCGGGACGTCACGGCGGCCGTGTGCCATCTGGCCGACCGGCCGCTCCGGGTCGGCGACCGGGTGCTGCTCAAGCACACCACGCGGACCGTCGAGGCGATCGTCCGGGACCTGGCGGGCGCGGCCGAGCTCACCGCCAACGACCTGGGCCGGATCACACTGCGCAGCGCCGAGCCGCTGCCGCTGGACGCCTACGCGGTCTCCCGGCGCACCGGCGCGTTCATCCTGATCGATCCGGCGGACGGCGCGACGCTGACCGCGGGGATGGTCGACTTCGCCTGATCCCCTCTTCCGCGAAAAAGCCCCCGGCGTCCACCGGGGGCTCCTTCGCGTGTACGGCGGTCACAAGGTCACGGCGCGTCAATAAGGCGGTAACAGCGGGGCCGGTCGTGCGAGACGGCCCGCCGGGCGGGGTAAGCAGCCCGATACCGGGCCGAAAGTCCCGCCCGGGGCCCGCCGACAGGCTCCGGGACGGGACCCGTACCATTCCTACAGTTGAAAGCAGGACAAGCATGATCGCCTGCGCCACGAACGGAACCGCCGTGTACGAACCACCTTCCGCCGCCGCCTCCTGGCGCATCGCGCTGCCGCACACCGTCGCGGCCGTGCCGGTCGCCCGTGCCCTGGTGCGTTCGGCGATGGAGGAGTCGGGCCATGCGGCGGACACCGACACCGCCGAGCTGCTCACGGCGGAACTGGTCGCCAACGCCGTCGAGCACACCGCCGGCAAGGGGCCGATAGAGCTGGTCGTCGAGCTGATGCCGAGCGGCTGCAAGGTCGAGGTGCACGACCCGGACCCGGCGCCGCCCGGTCACCTCACCCGTCCGGTGATCGAGGAGCCCGACCTCATGCAGGAGGGCGGGCGCGGTCTGCTGCTGATCCGCGCCCTCAGCGCGTCCTGCGGGCACCGCCCCACCGAGTCCGGCAAGGCGGTGTGGTTCAGGCTTCCTGCAGTACCGCGTCAGTGGCGTCCGGCGTGATCACCTCGGCGCGGGCCAGCGTGGAGTTCCGGCGCCCGTAGCCGACGTAGACCAGCAGGCCCACCGCCAGGAAGACGGCGAACTGGATCCAGGTCGCCCACCCGGTCTCGTACATCAGATACAGGCAGAAACCGACGCCCAGCAGCGGCAGGACCGGGTAGAGGGGCACCCGGAAGGTGCGGGCGAGGGCCGGTTCGCGGCGGCGCAGCGCGATGACCGCGATGTTCACCACGGCCATGATCGCGAGGGTGCCGATGGTGCACAGGTTCATCACCGCGTCCAGCGAGGCGAAGGCCGCCGGCAGCGCGAAGACGACCGCGACGATGAGGGTGCCCGCGACCGGGGTGGCGGTCTTCGGGGAGACCTTCTCGAAGACGCGCGGGATCAGCCCGTCCCGGGACATGGACATGAGGATGCGGGTCTGGCCGTACATCACCGCGAGCACGACGGAGGCGATGGCGACGACCGCGCCGAAGGCGATCACACCGCCGCCGACCGTGGAGCCCGTGACCTGGTTGACGACGTAGGAGAGGGCCGCGGGACGCCCTGCCACCTGGTCGCCGCCGATGGCGCCGGTCGCGGCAAGGGCGACCGCGCAGTAGAGCAGCGTCACCACACCCATGCAGACGAGGATCGCGACGGGGATGTCCCGGCGCGGGTTCTTGGCCTCCTCGCCGGCGGTGGTGATCGCGTCGAAGCCGATGTACGAGAAGAACGCGGCGGTGGTGCCCGCACCGATGCCGCCGAGCCCTGCCGGGGAGAACGGCACCAGGTTGCCGTCCTTGAAGGCGCTGAAGCCGATCACACAGAAGGCGACCAGGATGACGAGCTTCACGGCCGCCATCGCGGCGGTCGCCCGTGCGCTCTCCCGCGCCCCGCGCACCAGCAGTACGGCGGCCATCGCGATGACGATCACGGCCGGGAGGTTCACGATCCCGCCGTCGCCGGGGCCCGCGGACAGGGCGTGCGGGAGCTGGAGGCCGGTGAGGCTGTGCAGCAGTTCGTTGACGTACTGGCTCCAGCCGACCGCGACGGCCGAGATCGAGATGCCGTACTCGAGGAGCAGGCACCAGCCGACCAGGAACGCGGTGGACTCGCCGAGACCGGCGTAGGCGAAGGAGTACGACGATCCGGAGACCGGGATCGCGCCGCCCAGCTCGGCGAAGGAGAGGGCGGTGAAGACGCAGGTGACCGCGGCGAGGACGAAGGAGATCACGACGGCCGGTCCGGCCTGGGCGACCGAGTCGGAGAGGCCGACGAAGATGCCGGTTCCGACGACCGCGCCGATGCCGAAACAGATCAGCTGGAAGAGGCCCATGGTGCGGCGGAGGCCGTGGCCCGCGCGGTCGGCGCCGGATTCGGCGACCAGCAGGTGCGGGGACTTGATGCGGGGCATGCGGGTGGTGCTCGTTTCTGGTGGTGCGGGTGCGATCCGGGGTCGGTCGCCGTGGCGGCCGCGGCAGGGGTGGCGCCGGGCCGCCGGACAGAATAGGGCCTGGTGGGGCCTTTGCGGTACGGCGGTCAGGCGAGCGTGGCCACCAGCACCGCCTTGATCGTGTGCATCCGGTTCTCGGCCTCGTCGAAGACGACCGAGTGCTCGGACTCGAACACCTCGTCGGTGACCTCCAGCTCGGTCAGTCCATGGCGCTCGTAGATCTCGCGGCCGACGTCGGTGCCCAGGTCGTGGAAGGCCGGCAGGCAGTGCAGGAACTTGACGTCGGCGTTGCCGCTGGCACGCAGCACGTCCATGGTGACGGCGTAGGGGCCGAGCAGCGCGATCCGCTCGTCCCAGACCTCCTTGGGCTCCCCCATCGACACCCATACGTCGGTGGCGATGAAGTCGGCGCCCCGCACGCCCTCCTTCACGTCGTCGGTGAGGGTGATCCGGGCGCCGGACGCGTCGGCGAGCCGCTCGGCCAGTTCGACGATGGTGCCGTCCGGCCACAGCAGCCGGGGCGCGACGATCCGCACGTCCATGCCGAGCAGGGCGCCGGTGACGAGGTAGGAGTTGCCCATGTTGTAGCGGGCGTCGCCGAGGTAGGCGAAGGCCGTCTCGGTGAGCGGTGTGTCGCTGTGCTCGGTCATGGTGAGCACGTCGGCGAGCATCTGGGTGGGGTGCCACTCGTCGGTGAGGCCGTTGTAGACGGGGACCCCGGCGAACGCGGCCAGCTCCTCCACGACGCCCTGTCCATGCCCGCGGTACTCGATCGCGTCGAACATCCGGCCGAGGACCCGGGCGGTGTCCTTCACGGACTCCTTGTGCCCGATCTGCGAACCGGCCGGGTCGAGGTAGGTCGTGACGGCGCCCTGGTCGGCGGCGGCGACCTCGAACGCACAGCGGGTGCGGGTGGAGGTCTTCTCGAAGACCAGCGCGATGTTCTTGCCGCGCAGGTACTGCGTCTCGGCCCCGGCCTTCTTGGCCGCCTTCAGCTCGGCGGCCAGCTCGACCAGCCCGCGGAACTCCTCCTGGGTGAAGTCCAGCTCCTTGAGGAAGTGGCGGCCGGCGAGGGCGGTCGGGACTGTCGCCATGGGGCGCTCCAGCAGTAGAGGTCGACGCGGGGACTTTTGGAAGTCTATACGATGTTTCACATTTCTATACAGCCAATGTCGCTCTTGGCACGGCCCTCCTTATACGGCGTCCCGCTCCACCGGGCAGCTCATACAGCGCGGGCCGCCCCGCCCCCGGCCCAGCTCGCTGCCCGGGATCTCGATCACCTCGACGCCCTGCTTGCGCAGATGGGTGTTGGTGGTGGAGTTGCGCTCGTAGGCGACGACCACACCGGGTTCGACGGCGAGGACGTTGCAGCCGTCGTCCCACTGCTCGCGCTCGGCCGCGTGCACGTCCTGGGTGGCGGTGAGGACCCGGATCTCACTGAGGCCGAGGGCGGCGGCGATCGCGCGGTGCATGTGCTCCGGCGGATGGTCGGTGACCTTGAGCTCCTTCTCACCGGCGCCCGGTTCGATGGTGTACGAGCGAAGCATGCCGAGCCCGGCGTACTGGGTGAAGGTGTCGCCGTCGACCATCGTCATCACGGTGTCGAGGTGCATGAAGGCGCGCCGCTTCGGCATGTCCAGGGCCACGATCGTCTGCGCGGAGCCCGCCGCGAAAAGCTTGTGCGCGAGCATCTCCACGGCCTGCGGGGTGGTGCGCTCGCTCATCCCGATCAGGACGGCCCCGCTGCCGATCACCAGGACGTCGCCGCCCTCGATGGTGGAGGGGTAGGCGGCCTGCCCCTCCGACCAGACATGGAACGTTTCGTCACGGAAGAGCGGATGGTGCCGGTAGATCGCCTCGAAGTGCACGGTCTCGCGCTGACGGGCCGGCCAGCGCATGGCGTTGATGGAGACGCCGTCGTAGACCCAGGCGGAGGTGTCCCGGGTGAAGAGGTGGTTGGGCAGCGGTTGCAGGAGGAAGTCGTCGAGGTCCATGACGTGGAAGCGGACCGAGGTGGGCTCCGCGTGCTCGTCCAGGAACTCCCGTTTGGTCATGCCGCCGACCAGTGCCTCGGCCAGCTGGGACGCGGGCAGGTTCTCGAAGGCGGCGCGCAGATGGTCGGTGGCCAGTGGGCCGTACTCCTTCTCGTCGAAGACCCGGTCCAGGACGAGGGCGCGAGCCGCCGGGATCGCCAGCGTCTCGGTGAGCAGGTCGCCGAAGAGATGCACGGCGACCCCGCGGTCGCGGAGCACGTCCGCGAACCCGTCGTGCTCGGCCCTGGCCCGGCGCACCCAGAGTAGGTCGTCGAAGAGAAGGGCGTCCTTGTTGCTGGGGGTGAGCCTTTTGAGCTCCAGATCCGGCCGGTGCAGGATGACGCGGCGCAGCCGCCCGGCTTCGGAGTCGACTTGGAATCCCATGCCTCCATCCTGACCATCGCGGACCGGGTTCACCCCCAGGTCGACCGTTTCTTGTTCTCGTCCCCTTGACGACAAACGAAGGGGAGGTAATTATTGTCATGTTGACTCTAAATCACGAGGGGGACTTCATGGCCGACATCACGCGGCGGCTGGGCAGGCGCCACCTGCGCGGGGCCCCGACGGCGCACATCAGACATCACCGGGGCGGAAGGCTGCTGCACGACGGGCCGGGCATCAGCTTCTGGTTCCGCGCGCTCACCGCGGCGATCTCCGAGATACCGGTCGACGACCGCGAGCTGGCGATGACCTTCCACGCGCGTACGGCCGACTTCCAGGACGTGGCGGTGCAGGCGACGGTCACCTACCGCATCGGCGACCCGGCGCTGGCGGCCGCCCGCCTCGACTTCTCGATCGACCCCGACACCGGCGTCTGGCGGGGCACCCCGCTGGAACAACTGGGCACCCTGCTCACGGAGACGGCCCAACAGCACGCACTGGCCGTGCTGGCCCGCACCCCGCTGGCGGAGGCGCTGGTCGACGGGGTAGCGGCGGTCCGGGAGCGGATCGCCGAGGGGCTGGGCGCGGAGCCCCGGCTGCCGGCGACCGGGATCGAGGTGGTGGCCGTGCGGGTGATGGCGCTGCGGCCGGAGCCGGAAGTGGAGCGGGCACTGCGTACCCCGGCCCGCGAGCAGATCCAGCAGGATGCCGACCGGGCCACCTACGAGCGGCGGGCGGTGGCCGTCGAGCGGGAGCGGGCGATCGCCGAGAACGAGCTGGCCAGCCAGATCGAACTGGCCCGCCGCGAGGAGCAGTTGGTCGAGCAGCGAGGCACCAACACGCGGCGCGAGGCGGAGGAGCACTCGGCGGCCGACGCGGTGCGCGCGGAGGCGGAGGCCGCGAGGTCCGTGAAGCTGGCAGAGGCGGAAGCGGCGCGCATGGTGCGGCTCGCGGAGGCGGAGGCTGCCCGGTCCGTGAAGCTGGGTGAGGCCGAGGCGGCCCGGGCGGTCACCCTCGCGCGGGCCGAGGCCGAGGGGGCCCGGGCGGTCGGCGAGGCCCGGGCCGCGGCACAGGCGGCCTGGCTGCGGGTGCACGGCGAGGTGGACGTGGCCACACTGCACGCCCTCACGGGCACGCGGCTAGCCGAGAACCTGCCGCGTATCGACAGCGTGACCGTGTCGCCTGACGTGCTGACGGGGTTGCTGGCGAAGCTGGGCTCGGCGGAGGGGCCGTGACCGCGGACCGCAGGCCCCCGGTCGCGGGCGGCACGCACGGCGCGGCCGCCCAGCGGGCCACTGAATCGGCGGAGCCCCGGCCGGCCGCCTCACCGAGGGCCTGTCGTTTGGATCAGGCCGGCCTGACGCACGGTTCCTTGTCGGCTGACCCGAGCGGAAGGCCTGCCGCCCGGCTCGGCCGGCCACCGGAGGCGGCGTCATGAGCCTCGCGCCCCGGGTGGTCCTCGTCCACCGGACCACCGAGTACGACGAGTTGGTGGCCCACCACGGCACTCACGGGCAGGCCGCCTTCTTCCTCTCCACCCGGGGGCGGGACATCGAGGAGGTCGCCGAGCGGCACCGCCGGACCGGGCGGGCACTGGCCGAGGTGGCCGCAGCGATTCCGCTGACCTGGCGTCAGGCGCGGGTCGAACGGGGCGACCTGGCCCGTTTCCTGTTCGCGCCCGAGGACGTGGTCGTGGTGGTCGGCCAGGACGGGCTGGTGGCGAACGTGGCCAAGTACCTGGACGGCCAGCCGGTGATCGGGATCGACACCGACCCCGGCCGCAACCCCGGTGTGCTGGTGCGGCACCGGCCGGAGCACGCGGCTGTCCTGCTGGCCTCGTTCCAGGGCACGGGCGCCGACGAGCTGACGATGGTCGAGGCGGTGGCCGACGACACACAGCGGCTCGTGGCGCTCAACGAGATCTATCTGGGTACCGCCGGTCATCAGACCGCCCGTTACCGCCTGGGCCTCGAGGACGACGGGGGTGTCGTCGAGGCCCAGGCCTCCTCCGGGGTGCTGGTGGGCACCGGCACGGGGGCCACCGGCTGGCTGCGCTCCCTGTGGCAGGAGCGCGGCGCCCGGCTGGCGCTGCCCTCCCCCACCGAGGACCGCCTGCTGTGGTTCGTCCGGGAGGCCTGGCCCTCGCCGGCGACCGGGACCTCCCTGGTCGCCGGCGAGCTGACCGCCTCGGCGGTGCTGACGCTCACGGTCGAGTCGGACCGCCTGATCGCCTTCGGTGACGGCATCGAGACCGACGCCCTGGAGCTCACCTGGGGGCAGACGGTCCGGGTCGGAGCCTGCGCCCACCGCCTCCGACTGGTCGGCTGACCCGACAAGCCGGTCGGCCGACCTCACAGCCGGGGGTCGACCGGCTCCGATTCCAGGGCCAGCACCCCGAACACCGCCTCGTGGATCCGCCACAGCGGCTCGCCGTCCGCGAGGCGGTCCAGGGCCTCCAGGCCCAGCGCGTACTCGCGGATCGCCAGCGACCGCTTGTGGTTGAGGAACCGGTTGCGCAGCCGGGCGAGGTTGTCGGGGCGGGTGTACTCGGGGCCGTAGATGATCCGCAGGTACTCGCGGCCCCGGCACTTGATGCCGGGCTGGGCCAGCCGGCCCTTCGGGTCGCGCACCACCGCGCCGAGCGGCTTGACGACCATGCCCTCGCCGCCCCGGCCGGTCATCTCCAGCCACCAGTCGACACCGGTCCGCACCGACTCCGGGTCCCCGGTGTCGACATACAGGCGCCGGGTGGTCCGGAGCAGTTCGGTCGGGTCGTGCTCCACCAGTCGGTCCAGGAGTGCGAGTTGCTCGTCATGCGGGAGCGTGGCGAGGCTGCGGCCCTCGACCGCGAGGATCTGGAAGGGGGCGAGGCGCACCCCGTCCAGGCCCTCGGTGGTCCAGCAGTAACGGCGGTAGGCGTCGGTGAACGCGGTCGCGTCGGCGGCACGTTCACGCTGCCGGCTCAGCAGCCCGGTGATGTCCACACCGCGCGCCGCCGCGCCCTCCAGGGCCGCCAGCGCACCCGGGAACACCGCGCCGGAGGCGGCGCCCACGGCCGCGTACTGGGTGCGCAGCAGGCCGCCGGCCTTGAGCGACCAGGGCAGCAGCTCGGCGTCCAACAGGAGCCAGTCGGTGGCGAGTTCGTCCCACAGTCCGGCCGTGTCGACCGCCGCGCGGATCCGGCCGAGGATCTCCTCCGTGACCGACTCGTCGTCGAAGAACGGGCGACCGGTGCGGGTGTAGAGGGAGCCGGTGGGGCCGGGTGCGACGCCGAAGCGCTTGTGCGCCACCTCCGCGTCCCGGCACACCAGGGCCACCGCCCGCGAGCCCATGTGCTTCTCCTCGCACACGACCCGGGCGACCCCGTCCTCCGCGTACCGCGCGAAGGCCTCCACCGGGTGCTCCAGACAGCCGTCGATGTGACTCGTAGCGGTGGGAGCCATGGTCGGCGGCAGGTACGGCAGCAGGCGCGGGTCGATCGCGAAGCGGCTCATCACCTCAAGGGCGGCCGCCGCGTTCTCCTCGCGGACCGCGATCCGGCCCTGGTGCCGGGTCTCCACGACCCGCCGGCCGTGCACGTCCGCCAGGTCGAGCGGGCGTCCGTCCTGGCCGCCGGGTGCCTCGGAGCGCAGCGGCCTGGCCGGCTCGTACCAGACCCGCTCGGCCGGTACGTCGACCAGCTCCCGCTCCGGCCAGCGCAGCGCGGTCAGCTTGCCGCCGAAGACGGCGCCGGTGTCCAGGCAGATGGTGTTGTTCAGCCAGGTCGCCTCCGGGACGGGTGTGTGGCCGTACACGACGGCTGCCCGGCCCCGGTAGTCCTCGGCCCAGGGGTAGCGCACCGGCAGGCCGAACTCGTCGGTCTCGCCGGTGGTGTCGCCGTACAGGGCGTGCGAGCGGACCCGGCCGGAGGTACGGCCGTGGTACTTCTCGGGCAGTCCGGCATGGCAGACGACCAGCTTTCCGCCGTCGAGGACGTAGTGGCTGACGAGTCCGTCGATGAACTCCCTTACCTGCTGCCGGAACTCCTCGCTCTCGCCGTCCATCTGCTCGATGGTCTCGGCGAGTCCGTGGGTGTGCTGGACCTTGCGGCCCCTGAGGTACCGCCCGTACTTGTTCTCGTGGTTGCCGGGCACGCACAGCGCGTTGCCCGACTTCACCATGGACATCACCCTGCGCAGCACGCCCGGGCTGTCCGGGCCGCGGTCGACGAGGTCGCCGACGAACACGGCGGTCCGGCCGTCGGGGTGCACGCCGTTCGCATAGCCCAACTCGGCCAGCAGGGCCTCCAGTTCCGAGGCGCAGCCGTGGATGTCGCCGACGATGTCGAAGGGGCCGGTGAGGTGGGTCAGGTCGTTGAAGCGCTTCTCGGTGACGACGCTCGCCGACTCGGCCTCCTCGACACCGCGCAGGATGTGCACCTTGCGGAAGCCCTCGCGCTCCAGGTGCCTGAGGGAGCGGCGGAGTTCGCGGATATGGCGCTGGATGACCCGGCGGGGCATGTCGGCCCGGTCGGCGCGGGCCGCGTTGCGTTCGGCGCACACCTCCTCGGGCATGTCGAGGACGATGGCGATGGGCAGCACGTCGTACTGCCTGGCCAGGTCGATCAGCTGGCGCCGGGACTCCTGCTGCACGCTGGTCGCGTCGACGACCGTACGGCGGCCGGCGGCCAGCCGCTTGCCGGCGATGTAGTGCAGCACGTCGAAGGCGTCCTTCGTCGCGCCCTGGTCGTTCTCGTCGTCGGAGACCAGCCCCCGGCAGAAGTCGGAGGAGATCACCTCGGTGGGCTTGAAGTGGCGGCGCGCGAAGGTGGACTTGCCGGAGCCGGAGGCGCCGACGAGGACGACCAGGGAGAGGTCGGTGACGGGAAGGACCCGTCCGTGTGTCCGCTCGGTCATGCTGCCTTCGCCTCCTTCACGGCGGGAGTGGTGCTTATGTCGAAAACGGCCATCTGGGTGGGCGGGCCGACCTCGGGGTCGTCCGGGCCCACGGGGGTGAACTCGACGTCGTAGCCGTGGAGTTCGGCGACCCGGGTGGCCCAGGCGCGGAACTCCTCGCGGGTCCATTCGAAGCGGTGGTCGCCGTGCCGGACGTGTCCGGCGGGGAGGGACTCCCAGCGGACGTTGTACTCGACGTTCGGCGTGGTCACCAGGACCGTGCGGGGGCGGGCGGCGCCGAACACGGCGTACTCGAGGGCGGGCAGCCGGGGCAGGTCGAGGTGTTCGATCACCTCGCTGAGCACGGCGGCGTCGTACCCCTTGAGCCGCTGGTCGGTGTAGGCCAGTGAGCCCTGGAAGAGCTTGACGCGGGACGCCTGCCGCTCGCCCATACGGTCCAGCTTGAGCCGGCGCGCGGCGATGGTGAGCGCCCGCACCGACACGTCGACGCCGACGATCTCGGTGAAGGCGGGGTCCCTCAGCAGCGCCTGCACCAACTGGCCCTGCCCGCAGCCGAGGTCGAGGACCCGGGCGGCACCGGACCGGCGCAGCGCGTCGAGGATCGCCCCCCGGCGCTGCACCGCGAGCGGCGCCGGCTTCTCCTCCGCCTCCGTCTCCTCCTCGACCGCGTTGTCGATCTCCTCGACCTCGCTGTCGTCGGCCTCGGCGAGCCGCACCAGCTCCAGCCGCTCCATCGCCTGCCGGGTCAGCGACCAGCGGCGGGAGAGGTAGCGGGTGGTGATGAGCTTCTGCTCGGGGTGGCCGGGGAGCCAGCCCTCGCCCGCCCGAAGCAGCTTGTCGACCTCCTCGGCGGACACCCAGTAGTGCTTGGCGTCGTCGAGGACGGGGAGCAGGACGTAGAGGTGGCGCAGCGCCTCGGCGAGGGTGAGCGACTCGGACTCCAGGACGAGACCGACGTACCGCGAGTCGCCCCACTCCGGGAACTCGGTGTCCAGGGCGACCGGTTCGGCGGTCACCGTCCAGCCGAGCGGCTCGAAGAGGCGTCGTACGAGGTCGGGTCCGCCCCGTGCGGGCAGCGCCGGGACCTCGACGCGCAGCGGGAGCGGGGCGGCGGCGCGCTCGGGGCGGGCCCGGCACACTCCGCGCATCGCGCTGGAGAAGACGTTGCCTATCGCCACGGCGAGCAGCGAGGAGGCCGCGTACGGGCGATCGTTGACGTACTGCGCGAGCGCCGCGTCGGGTGCCCCGCCGCGTCCCTTGCCCTTGCCGCGCCGGACCAGCGCCACCGCGTCCACCTCCAGGAGCAGCGCCGCCGTGCAGCGCTCGGCATCCGCCTCGGGGTAGAAGACGTGCGCGATGCCGTAGGAGGTCGAGAAGGTCTGCGCGTTGTCGGGGTGCTTGTGCAGCAGGAACCCGAGGTCGGTGGCCGGGGTGGCGGCGGTGCCGCTCGTGGAGATCGTCAGGAACACATGCCCGAGTCTGCTGGGTTTGCCCCGCCGTGACCACTGGTTTTACCGGTACGGCCGTTCGCCGCTCCGTCAGTTCGGCAGTGCGGTGAGCACCCCGGACGTCCGGTCGAGCAGGTACTGGAGCGGTTCGGTGGTCCACGGGCCGCGTCCGGCGACGAGTTCTCCGGCGTGCCGGCCGAGGTCCTCGGCGCTCAGCCAGCTCGGGCTGTCCGCGCCCGTGGCCGCGCGGGGGCGGGTGCGGATGGGGCCGATGACCAGTTCGTGGATGCGCGGGCCCTTGCCGCCCAGCTCGGCCGTCAGGGTGCGCAGCAGGGACTTCTTGGCCGCGTTGGTGGCACCGACGAGGGCGTTGCCCGGGTAGGGGATCTCGGCGCTGAAACCGGTGAGGTGGACCAGGGCGCCCTCGGGGTCGAGCAGCGGGGTGATGGCGCGCAGCGCCCGGAAGTGGCTGGTGAGGTTGTCGGCGATCATGGCGTCCCAGGTCTCGTCGTCCACCTCCAGCAGGCCGGTGCCGCCGGGCGGCCCCCAGTTGCCGATGGTGAGCACGGCCCCGTCGAAGTGGCCGTGACGGTCGGCGAGCCGGGCGCCCACGGCAGCGCTGTCGGGGTCCGACACGTCGACGAGGTGGGTGCGCAGGGTGCCGGGACCGGTGCCGCCCGCGTAGTCGGCGAGGGCGCGCAGCCGGTCCTCACTCCGGCCGGCCGCGACCACGGTGGCCCCCAGCGTGAGCAGCGCTCGCGTCACGCCTTCCCCGATACCGCCGGTGGCGCCCACGACGAGCACGCCACGGCCGCGCAGAAACGGTTCCTCGGACCCTGCTGAACGACTGGTCATCTCCCCGAGCGTAGCCCTCGGGCGCACTAATGACCAGCTGTACATTAGGCCTCGTGACCACGACGTCCGACAGCAAGCCACCGGCCCGCAAGCGGGTGCGGGCGCCCGAGGCGCACCGTGAGGCGATTCTCGAAGCGGCGCGCGCCGCGTTCGCCGAGCGGGGATACGCGCGGGCCACGATCCGGGAGATCGCCGGGCGGGCCGGGGTCACCCACGGCCTGGTGATGCGGCACTTCGGCTCGAAGGAGCGGCTGTTCCTGGCCGCCGTGCCCGGCACCCGGGACCTGCCGGAACTGGTGCCCGGGCCGCCCGGGACCCTGCCGGACCGGATCGCCCGGGCCTTCGTCGAGCGGATGGAGCGCGCCGACGGCGGCGATCCGTTCCTCGCACTGATCCGCGGCGCCGCCTCCGACGAGAGCGCGGCGACCGCCCTGTACACGGCGATGCGGCAGAGCAGCACGGAGGCCTATCGCACGGTACTGACCGGGCCCGACGCCGACGAGCGCATCGATCTGCTCGGCGCGCATCTCATCGGGGTCGCCTTCAGCCGGTATGTGCTGCGCAGCGGGCCGGTGGCCGAGATGGCGCCGGAGCGGCTGGTGCGGTATCTGACGCGGACGCTGCGCTGTGCGCTGGAGCCGCTCGACGAAGCCGACGAGGCCGACGAGGCCGATGGCAAAAAGGAAGGGAACACCCCGTCATGACGTCCACGCTGCCGCCGGTCCCGCCGTCCCTGGCCGGGCGGATCGTCGTACCGGGCGACGCACGGTACGAGCGGTTACGGCACGGCTATGTGCACCGCGGCTCCCCCGCCGCCGTCCTGCTGCCCGAGGACGCCGGGCAGACCGCCGAGGCGCTGGGGTACGCGCGCTCGCTGGGCTCGGTGGTCTCGGTGCGCAGCGGCGGGCACGGCATCAGCGGCCGCTCCACCAACGACGGCGGTGTCGTCGTCGACGTGTCCCGGCTCGACGAGGTGCGGATCCTCGATCGGCCCCGGCGGCGGATCCGGGTCGGGGCGGGCGCCCGCTGGGGTCAGGTGGCGCAGGCCCTCGCGCCGCACGGGCTCGCCGTCAGCTCCGGGGACACCGGGGACGTGGGCGTGGGCGGGCTGGTCACGGCGGGCGGCATGGGCTGGTTCGCGCGGCTGCACGGGCTGACCGTCGACCATGTGACCGCGGTCGAACTCGTCCTGGCCGACGGCACGTCGGCACGGGCGGACGCCGAGCGGGAGCCCGACCTGTTCTGGGCCGTGCGCGGGGCCGGCGGGAACTTCGGCGTCGTCACCGCCGTGGAGCTGGAGGCGTACGAGACGGATGACGTGGTCTTCGCCGACCTCGTCTTCGACGCCGGGGACGCGGCGGCACTGATCGAGGCGTGGGGTGCGGCACTGGAGGCGGCGCCGCGCGAGCTGACCAGCTTTCTGACGTTCATGCCCGGCGGACCGGGGCGCCCGCCTCTGGCCCGTTTGGCCGCGGTGTACGCGGGCGACGAAACCCGGTCGGCCGAACGGGCGTTGACCCCGCTGTCCGGCCTGGGACCGCTGCTCCAGCAGCGGGCGGTGCTCGCCCCGTACCCGGCGCTGGTGCCGGTGAGCGGTGCCGCGCACCACGGGCAGCAGCAACTCAGGGCCACCCGCTCCGGGTTGCTCGACCATCTCACCCCGGACGCGGCACGGGCGGTCGCGGACGCCCTGGAGTCGGGGCAGGTGCTGATGGAGCAGTTCCGTTCGGTGGGCGGGGCGGTCAACGACACGGACCCGGCCGCCACCGCCTACGCCCACCGCACCCAGAACTTCTCCCTGCTCGCCGCGACCGTCCCCGAGCTGGAGCGGGACCTAGACGCCCACTGGGCGAGGCTCGCCCCGCACCTGAACGGCATGTACCTCAGCTTCGACACCCGGCGCACGCCGGAGGTGCTGGCGCAGGCGTTCCCCGAGCCGGCTCTGTCCCGGCTGCGCACCCTCAAGGACCGGTACGACCCGGAGAACGTCTTCGACCGGAACTTCCCCCTGAGGTAGCCGGCTTCAGGCCGTCCGAGGCGGCGGAGCTCAGAACGCGCCGTGCGTCCGCGCACCCTCCATCGCCTTCTGGTACGACGCCGCGGCCATCTCCTGGAACTGGGCGAGCCGGGGCACATGCGCCGACTTGGTCATTTCGGCGTGCAGGAAGGTGAGGTCGGTCGCCAGGCCGACCATGCCGAGGGCGGCCTTCAGGTACCGCTCCTGGTGGTCGGAGTCGTGGCGGGGCGTGCCGGGACCGTAGGCTCCGCCGCGCGCCGAGGCCACCACGACCTTCTTGCCGGACAGCGGGCCCTCACCGGTGGCCGGGTCGACGATCAGCGGGGCGATCAGCACACGGTCGAACCACGCCTTGAAGGTCGACGGCACCGAGAAGTTGTACATCGGCACGCCGAGCAGGATGGTGTCGGCGGCGACGAGTTCCTCGATCAGCGGCCAGGTGACGGCCCAACTGGCCTGCTCCTCGGGCGTGGTGGCCGCCTCCCGGGCCGCGGTGAGGTCGCGCACACCCTCCTTCTCCAGGCGGTGCATCACCTCGATCTGCGGGTGGTCGACATGCGGCACGGGGTCGGCGGCGAGGTCGCGGTAGACGTGGGTGCCCTCGGGGTTGGCCTTGCGCCAGGCCTCGGCGAACTCGCCCGAGATCTGGCGGGAGACCGAGTTCGCACGCGGGCTGGAGTCGAGGTGGAGCAGCGTCGGCATGATGGGAATCCCCTGTCTGATCAGGTCGTTCGTGTCCGTCTGTGATCCATTGAAAGTCCCGGCAGGAGGGTTGTCCCGTAATCTGGCGTGGCAGTTCATAACCGGAAGCGTTAGCGAGGGTGACGGTGCTGGACGTACGGAAACTGGTTCTGCTGCGTGAGGTCGGCGCCCGGGGGTCCATCGCCGCAGCCGCGCAGGCCCTCAACTACACGCGGTCCGCGGTCTCCCAGCAGCTCTCCGCCCTGGAGTCGGAGACCGGCACCGCTCTGCTGGACCGGGGCAGCAAGCGGGCGGAGCTCACCGCGGCCGGGCGGCTGCTGGTGGCGCACGCGGACAAGATCGTGAGTCAACTGGAGGCGGCCGAAGCACAGTTGCTGGCCAGGGACGGGGAGATCGGCGGCGAGCTGCGGGTGGGCGTCCCGCTGCACGAGGGGCCCGCGCTGCTGGTGCCGGCGCTGAACCGGCTGCGCGCGGACCATCCGCAGCTACGCATCACGCTGCACGGGGTGGCCCCGGACGAGGGGCGGCAGACGGTGCGGCTCGGCCGCCTCGACGCGGTGCTGGCCGCCGGCTACCCGCAGGTGCCCGAGCCACGGGTGCCCGGCCTGTACGAGGAGGAGGTGCTCAGTGACCGGATCCGGCTGATCGTGGCGCCGGACCACCCGCTGGCCCGGCGTGAACACCCTTGCCGACTGGAGGAGCTCGCCGGGGAGCAGTGGCTGCTCGACCGGACCTCGCGGCTCGGCCGGCTCGCCCTGCACGCCTGCGCGGGGGCCGGTTTCGTGCCCGACATCGTCTCCGACATCGGCGACATGCAGGCCGTGTTCGGGCTGGTCTCGCTGGGCTGGGGCGTGGCGCTGGTGCCCGACCTGGTGCCGAGCCGGCCGGGACTCCCGGTCGCCCGGGTCACCCCGGACGGACCCGAACTGACCCGCCGTATCACCCTGGTGGTGCGCGAGGGCGCCGTACGGAGTCCGCAGGTGGCCGCACTGCTGCCGGCCGTGCGCGAGGCCGCGGCCGAGCTGACAGAACGTCAGGATGCGGCGGACCAGCGGGGATAGCTGCCGAGGAACCGCACCTCCACATCCCGGGCCCCGACCTCCGCCATCGCCATCCTCAGCCGTCTGCTGTCGATGTGCGCGTCGACGTCGAGGAACACGTGGTAGCGGCCGAGGCCCTCGCCGGTGGGCCAGGACTGGATCCAGGACAGCTCGACCGCGCGGGACCGGAAGGCGTGCAGGACGTCGGGCAGCAGCGCGGGGCCGCCGTCCCCCAGGGCGAGCAGCAGCGAGGTGCGTTCGCGTGAGGTGCGGGCCGGGTGGTGCCAGCGGGGCGCCACCGACACGAAGCGGGTCACCGCGGCCGCCTCCCGGCCGAGACCGACGGCGAGGATCCGCAACCCGTACAGCTCGGCTGCGGCCGGTGCCGCGACGGCCGCCCGGCCCGGGGTGTCGGTCCGGGCGACCTCCTGGGCGGCCGCCGCCGTGGACGCCGCCGCCAGGGTCCTGGCCCCGGGCAGGCGGGCGCGCAGCCAGTCCTCGCACTGGCCGAGCGCGTGCGGATGACTGAGCACCTCGGTGACGTCCGCCGGGCCGGTGCCCTCGGGAGCCATCAGCGCGAAGCTCACGGGCACCTCGACCTCGGCGTTGATATGCATGTCCGCCGCGGCCAGCTGGTCCATGGTGGCGGGTACGACCCCGCGCACCGAGTTCTCCAGGGGCACCACGGCCGCCTCGCACTCCCCCCGCCGGGCCGCCTCCAGAGCGGCCGGGACGGTGGGGAACGGGCGGTGCGGGCCGCGCCGGCCCGGCGGGACCACCGACAGCAGCCGCCGTACGGCGGTCTGGGTGAAGGTCCCCTCGGGGCCGAGGTAGGCGTAGGTCATCGCGGGCCGTCAGCTCTCGATGACGCGGAGGAAGGCGACGGTGTCGAAGATGTCCTCCATCCGCACCGCACGCCCGTCGCGCAGCACCCAGGAGTGCACGAACGGCAGCGACTCGGTGTGGCCGGACAAGGAGACGACGTCGCGGTGGCCGAAGACCACCACCCGGTCGCCCTCGCGTACGAACTCCTCGGGGTGCAGCCGCATCCCGCCCACCACGGTCGGCACGTGTGCCAGGAACTCCTTGACGCCGGCGTGCCCGTGCTTGGTGCCGCCGAGACCGTACTTCGCCATGCCCTCGGGGTGCACCCACTCGATGTCCGGGTGGAAGGCGTCGAGCAGCGCGCCCACGTCCCGGGCGGCGAAGGCCGCGTAGGCGGCGTGGACCGGGGCCAGTGGATCGGTGGTGTTCTCGCTCATGTGTGCCTCAGCCCTTGAGGTGGTCGGGATACAGCGCGGCCAGGGTCCTGCGGAGGCCCTCGCGCCAGGGCACCTTGCACGGGCCGGTGATCGAACGGCGCAGGGTCGAGTCGAACTGGTAGGTCTCGCGGGTGACTTCGCTCGGGACGAGGTTCGCCTCCACCCCGGTCAGCTCCTCCAGGTACCGGACGCAGTCGGTGATGCCCACCGACTCATCGCCGCCCCAGTTGGTCAGGGTCACCGGCACACCGGCGGCGTTCCACAGATGGGGGACCTGCTCGACGAGGTCGTCGGTGTACAGCAGGGAGCACCAGTTCTGTCCCTGGGCGGGCACCGGGATGGGTTCGCCGGCGAGCATCCGCTTGAAGTAGAGCATCGGGACACCGCCGTAACCGCCGGGCCCGTAGGCGATGTTGAGGCGGGCGATGACGGTGGGCAGGCCGAGGGTCTGGGCGAAGGCGCGGACGGTACCCTCGGCGGCGATCTTGACCACGGGGTAGGCGGGCAGCCAGTCGGCCCTGCCGTCCAGCGGGTCGGTCTCGGTGTACTTGTGGTCGAGGGTCTGGCGGGCGTACAGAGCGCCCGTGGACACGTAAAGGAACGCCTCGGCGGTACGGCAGTGGGTCATCAGGCGTCCCGCGGCGACCGAGTTGACCTCGACGGCCGCGTTGAAGTCACCGTCCTCGCCGCGCCGCACCGCCGAGTGGAAGACATGGGTGAAGTCCTCGGGCAGGCCCTTGAGGGAGCCGGCGCCGGTGTCGTCCATGTCCCAGCGGAAGGTGCGGACGCCGTGCCGGGTGAGGTCCTGCTCCGCGCCGGGGGTGCCGAAGCGGCCGAGCGCCCATACCTCGTTGTCCGGGACCAGGGCCTTGGCCACCGGTCCGGCGACCTGTCCGGTGGCGCCGGTGACCAGGATCTTCTTGCCGTTCACTGATTCTCTCTCCTGTGGTCAGGCGTCGCCGAGGGCGCGGTCGAGTTCCTTGCGGAGGATGGACTGGAAGGTCGCCACGTGCCGCGGACCCATCAGGGTGTAGTGCTCGCCGGGTACGTCGATGTAGCGGTTGGCCTCGGTGGTGTGCTCGTCCCAGCGGCGCAGTTCGTTGTTGAGCCAGTCCTCCTTGGTGCCGCGCAGCGGGATGGCGTAGAAGACGCTCATCGAGCGGACCTTGCCGCCGGGGGCGTAGGTGCGGCCCAGGTTGGTGAGGCCGTCGGCGAGTTCCGCCCAGGCCCGGAACTTCTCGAACGTCAGGTCGAGTTCGGCGAGGCGGCCCTCGGGGGCGTGGTCGATGAAGTACGCCAGCTGCTCGTCCTTCGCCAAGTGGCGCAGCTTGTGCGGGAGTTCGAGGGACTGCTTCTTGTCGATGAGCTCCAGGAAGAACGCCAGGTTGGCCGCGGTCTCCACGAAGTCCAGTTCGTCCATGCGGTACTTGATGTGCGGCGGCAGGTTGAAGCTGCCGACGAAGTCGACACGTTCGCCCTGGTCCTGGAGCACCTTGGCGATCTCGAAGGCGACAGCACCGCCGTAGGAGTATCCGGCGACGGCGTAGGGGCCGTGCGGCTGCCGTGCGCGGATCGCCCGCACATAGGTGTCGACCATCTCGGCAAAGCTCTCGAAGGGGGTCTCCCCGGGGTTGAAGCCGCGGGCGCGCAGGGCGTAGAAGGGCCGGTCGCCGACGAAGTACTTGGCGAGGTTGACGAAGACGAGGACCTCGCCGACACCGGGGTGGACGCAGAACAGCGGGGTCTTGTCGCCGTTGACCTGCATGGGCACGATCGGGTCGTACTCCTGCTCGCCGTTCGCGGCGCCGTCGAGGTGGGCGGCGAGGGCACGGACCGTCGGGGCCCGCAGCACGGTGATGATCTGCAGGTCGGCGGCGCCGAGGCGCTGGGCGACCAGGGAGCGCAGCCGCAGGATGTCCAGTGAGGTTCCGCCGAGGTCGAAGAAGTTGGCGGTGGCGCTCAGCTTCTCCGGGTCGGTGTCGAACATCTCGGCGTAGATCCCGGCGAGGACCGTCTCGGTGTCGCCTTCGGGCGCGTTGTAGCCGCCGAGCCGCCGCAGCACCAGGTCGTCGACGGTGGCCCGGATCTCGTCGTACGCTCCCGCCTCCAGGCGTTTGCGCATGAGTGAGCGCTGGATCTTGCCGAGGCTGGTCTTGGGGAAGGCGTTCTCGGGCAGCGGCAGGATGAGGGCGGGCCGGAAGCCCCAGTGCATGACGACACTGCTGCGGACGGCGGTCAGCACCCGGTACAGGGCGAGTTCGTCGCCGTCGGCGGACTCCGGGTGGAAGGCGATCACCAGCTGCTCGGTGTCGCTGCCGGGGGCCCGGGTCGGGAAGGCGGCGACATAGGAGCGGGCCACGTCGTCGAGGCCTTCGAGAACCGACTCGATGTCGTGGCTGAAGTAGTTGACGCCATTGACGATGATGCTGTCCTTGCTGCGCCCGACCAGGGTGAGCCTGCCCTCGTCGAGGCGGCCGAGGTCGCCGCTGCGGAACCAGCCGTCGGGGGTGAAGGCGTCCCTGGTGGCCTGCTCGTTGTTGTGGTAACCGGCCGTGATCATCGGGCCGTTGAGCTGGAGCTCGCCCACCTCGCCCTCGGCCAGCTCGTGGTGGTCCTCCTCGTCGGCTATCCGGATGCGCAGTCCGTCGACGGGCCGGCCCAGGTTCGCGAACTCCTGGCCCTGGTCGGCGGCCGGGAACTCGACGGAGTAGATGCTGCCGGCGCAGGTCTCGGACATGCCGAAGGCGGGCCAGAGGGCGTCCGCGCGCAGGCCGTAGGGGGCGAAGCGGCTCAGGAAGGTCTCGCCGGTGGTGCGTACGACGGCCTCGCCGCCGCTGATGATGTGCCGCAGCCGGGACAGGTCGAGGCCCGCGCCGTCCTCCTCGTCGAGCCGGTCGGCCTGTGGATTGATCAGCCCCAGCAGGAAGTTGGGGGTGAAGGTCACGGTGACCCCGAAGCCGGATATGAGCCGCAGGAAGTTGAGCGGCTCCTGGAGAACGACGGGCGCCTCGACGTGCAGCTGGGTGCTGCCCGCGTACAGCGGCAGCATGTGGCACTCCAGCAGGGCGGCGACATGGTCGAAGGAGACCCAGTTGAGGGTGGTGTCCGTGTCGGTCAGCCGGTGGTAGCCGTTCTTGCCGGCCATGGAGGCGAGCAGATTGCCGTGCGAGAGCATCACGGCCTTGGAGTTGCCGGTGGATCCGGAGGTCAGCACCAGGACGGCGGTGTCCTTCGGGTCGGCCTCGTGGAAGGCGTCGGCGGGCTCGGCGTACAGCTCCTCCAGGGCGACGACCGACAGGCCCTCGGTGCGCGGGAGTTCGGCGGCGAGGGTCTCGCTGGTGACGATCAGCGGGTGGTCCAGGAGGGTGTCGACATGGGCGAGCTGGGCGGCCCAGCGCTCCGGGTCGCCGCCGAGCGCGGCCATCGGGCAGGGCACGAAGCCGCCCAGCTGGCAGGCCCAGAACGCGGCGAGGAACTCCTTGGGCCGCTCCAGGAGCAGTACGGCCTTGTCGCCGGCGGTGAGCCCGCGCTCGCGCAGGCCGCCGAGCACGGACCGGGCCGCGTCGAGGAGTTCGGGATAGCTCTGGAAGGGTGCGTCGGGGTCGGTCGCGGTCCGGGGGTAGCGCAGCCCGGATGTGGCGTGGTTCCGGGCGGCGTCGCGCAGCAGGTCCACGATGGTGCGTGTGGTGGATACGGCTGTGGTCATGGCGATGCCTTCTCTTCCTGTCGCGTCGATGGCCGAGGTGTGGCGGCCGTGGACGGGTGGCGGCCAGGTTGCGGCCACGAGGGGTGGCCGAAACGCCGTGCCGGTACGGCGGGTCGAATGGCTTACGGCGCGCCGGCCAAGGGCGTACGGCACACCGTTCAACTGAGGAAACCGGGCAGGTCAGCCGGGGAAACCGGGCAGGAAAAAACTCCGGGAAACCACACCGGAAGCGTGCACGCCCAGGCTCAGAGGCATCTACAGGGCATCACGACGGAACCTCGGAAACAGAAATCGACCGTTCCGGAACATCGGGCAAGTACCTGTACATCGTCCCCCACCGACCAGGTCAGTACCGAGAGCCACGGCGCCGGAGCTCTGAATACCCGCCGAGAATAGAAACCTGCGCACCGAGTTGTCAAAGGACTCAGGAAAGCACAAAGTAAAAACCGGTTGGCGCAGGAAAGCACGGTACCTGCGACTCGCTCCCGCAAATCCACCACTTGCCTCTCGGCATTAAGTCCTGGAAGGCCCGGAATGAGGCGGGTGGAATTTTTTCTTACGGTCGGTGTCACTAATAGCGACGTCCGGAAAAGCAACCGCCCCCGGCCCCGGTGACGGGGGCCGGGGGCGGCCGGGCCGGTCCGGGTTACGACAACTGCGACTGGACCTGGGCGGAGATCAGCTCCAGGTGGTCCAGGTCCGAGAGGTCGAGGACCTGGAGGTAGAAACGCTGCGAGCCGATCTCGGCGTAGCGGCCGATCTTGTCGACGACCTCGGCCGGGGTGCCGGCCAGGCCGTTCGCCTTCAGCTCGTCGACCTCACGGCCGATGGCGGCGGCGCGGCGGGCGACCTCCTGGTCGTCCTTGCCGACGCAGACCACAAGGGCGTTGGAGTACGTAAGGTCGTCGCCCTTGCGGCCGACTGCCTCGGCGGCGGCGCGCACCCGGCCGAACTGCGCCTCGCTGTCCTCGATCGAGGCGAACGGCATGTTGAACTCGTCGGCGTACCGGGCGGCCAGCTTCGGGGTGCGGGTGGCGCCGTGGCCGCCGATCAGCACCGGGATCCGCGCCTGGGCGGGCTTGGGCAGCGCGGGCGAGTCGGTCAGGTCGTAGTAGGTGCCGTGGAAGTCGAAGGTCTCGCCGAGCTTGGTCTCCCACAGCCCGGTGACGATCGCCAGCTGCTCCTCCAGGCGGCCGAACTTCTCCTTCGGGAACGGGATGCCGTACGCCTTGTGCTCCTGCTCGAACCAGCCCGCGCCGAGACCGAGTTCGACGCGGCCGCCGGACATCTGGTCGACCTGGGCGACCTGGATGGCGAGCACACCGGGCAGCCGGAAGGTGGCCGCGGTCATGAGGGTGCCGAGGCGGATCCGCTTGGTCTCGCGGGCGAGACCCGCCAGGGTGATCCAGGCGTCGGTGGGGCCGGGCAGGCCGTCTCCGTCGCCCATCTTCAGATAGTGGTCGGAGCGGAAGAAGGCGTCGAACCCGAGTTCCTCGGTCGCCTTGGCGACGGTGAGAAGGGTGTCGTAGCTCGCGCCCTGCTGAGGCTCGGTGAAGATGCGAAGGTCCATGCGTCCATCCTGCATGGCCGTGGCCCCGTCAACCGCATCGGCCCGGGGCGTGGCGTGCGTCCCCGCCAGGGGGAATATCGTCAACGGCGGTTCGCGGAGCGGGGCCGGGCCAGTGACCGGCCTCTGCGGTGATCGTTGGCTGGAGGGAGCCGGGCCGTCCGGCACCCGCGCCGGACGGTCCTCGCCGTCGCGCGTAGTTCGTGCCCCGCCGACGGCGGGCCGGGGGCCGGGGAGGCCGTCTTGTCCGAAGAGTCCGTTCCACACCAGGGTGGCCCCACCGGTCAGCCGAAGGGGCTGCTCCAGCAGATGGAGGAACTCATGGCAGCGTTGAACGCGGATCTCTCCGCGCTGGACGCGGATCTGCAGCGGGCCCCGAAGGAAGAGGCCGACCTGAGGTAGGGCCTGCCGTTCGGACCAGGTCGCAGAAAAGGGACAGTGCCGAAGCAGCGCTGGTGAGCGGGGCCCGTGCGTGCGGTTGCAAGGCGGAGGAGACGTGAACATCGGCCTCCCCCATCGCGGCGGGCGACACGGTGGGGGCACCCCCGGCCGAAGGCTGGGAACGTCGGCAACCGACGACAACGCCACTGGGCCCCCTCTGGGAGTGCCAGACCCCGCGTCCTGCGGCATGATCCAAACCACAGGCCTTGGGGGCTCCTGGCCGTCGCCGCAGCTCCGGCGGCCACATCCTGATCGCCTCCCGGCCGGCCGCCGACGGCCCGTGCGCGTCCGGCGCCGCGGGCGACTCGGCCAGCCACCGGGGAAGATCGACGGGCAGATCAGCGGGCTGATGCCCGGCGGCGAGCCGGCGGCGCCAGGACCGCAGGTGCGACTCGAACCGCCGCAGCCGCCGAGTACGCCCTGACGGAGCGGGACGGGTACGAAGACCTCCAGTCCTGGCTGCAGGCAGCCCGAAGACGTGCCGCTGCCGCACGGGAGGTGCCCGCTCCTGGCCCGGCGCCGCCGGCGCACCTGTCACTGGCCGAAACGCCCAGGGGACGGTGAGACGCGGCACAGGTTCAACGGGACAGTCGGGTTGGCCAGTTCATCCTGACCGTGTGACCTGCACATTCTTCCGTTGCAGGCGGCGCCCGCCGTCTAGCCGTCGCGGACTTCCTCCCGTGCCGCCAGTTTGCGCAGCATCTCCAGCACCCGGTCCCGCGACTCGTCGGCCGCGTCGATGGCCTCCATGCACTGCCAGTACGTCGCCTCGTCGGCCGCGGCGCTGGCCATTCCGACCAGCGTGATGCCGACCTCGCCCAGAAGTCCGCCGAGACTCAGCAGGGTCAGCCGCGCGTCGTCCAGTTCGGTGAGCTGGGCGGCACGCAGGGTGCCGGGGTCCAGGTCAGGGGCGCCCAGAATCCCGCAGCCCCGGCCCGCCAGCTCGGTCAGGCCGAGGGCCTCGCCGCGCAGTTCTGGTGGGCCGGAGACGGCCAGCCGGCTGCCGATCGCCTGGGCCAGGGCCTGGGCCTGCCACACCTCGGTCATCATTTCCGGTACGCCGGCGCCGCTCGCCAGCGCCCGTCTGCTCGCCACGATGAGCCGCATCGCGTCCATCCGTCGCCCCGTCCCCGTCGGTCCGAACTGCCTTGCAGCACTCAGTAGTTCACTACCCAGAGTGAGGGCATGTGAGACGTGGAGCCAGAGGAAGAGGGAAATCTGTGGACAACAATTCGGATTCGGGCGGGGTTTTGGCTACCGAGCGTTATTCCGGAGTACCGCACTTCCGCCGTGACCCTCCGTCAGGGGCGCGGGAACCGCTTCTCGTTGCGCGCGATCTTGGCGTCCAGTGCGGCCAGCGGGTCGATGTCGAGGACTCCACAGAGCTGGAGCAGATAGGACAGGACGTCGGCGACCTCGTCAGTGACCTTGTGGGCGGTGTCGGGGTCGTCCATCACGCGGGAGGACTCCTCCGGGGTCAACCACTGGAAGATCTCGACCAGTTCGGATGCCTCCACGCTGAGGGCGGCCACCAGGTTCTTGGGCGTGTGGTACTGCTGCCAGTCGCGGGCGGCGGCGAACTCGGCCAGCCGGCGCTGGAGCTTCGCCACGTCGAGGGGTTCTTCGTCGGTCACGCGTCCAGATGTACCACTGTGATCGCCCCCGCTCCGACGGCCCAGGTCGCGTCGCTCACCGCGCCGACGAAGCGGATGTGGCCGCGCTCGCCCATCAGGACGGCCGTGCGCAGGAGTTCGGTGCGCTGGCGGGGGTCGAGGCAGCGGTCGAAGCCGTCGGCGAGGACGGTGAGGCTGCGCATCGCGTCGGGGACCTCGCCGGGTGTGTCGACCTCCAGGACGCCGGGGCCGGTGAAGAGGACCAGGGCGAGGGCGAGGTAGCGCAGCTCGCCGTCACCGAGCCGTGCCAGCTCCGAGCGGTGGCCGTCGCCGCGGTCGAGCAGCGCCCGTACCGTGCCGTCGCCGAGCGGCTCGGCGAGCAGGTCGGTCACGGGGCCGGCGCAGCCGGTGCGCACCGCGTCGACGAGCAGTCCGTGCCGGCGGCCGCATTCGGAGCGGGTGCGCCAGAGGACGTCGGCGAGGTTGTCGCAGCCTCGCAGCAGCCGACCGGAGCCGACGAGGACCGGGGTGCGCATGCCCTCGGGCCGCGGATCACAGGCGAACACCGACCGCAGGGCGACGACCATCTGCTCGGCGGCGGCGAGGACCTGGCGCTGGCCGTCGGTCTTTCCGGCGACGCGCAGGGGCAGCAGGGCGGTGCCGAGCCGGTCGTCGGGCAGCGGGGCCCTGGTCACCGGGGAACTGCCCGCCGTGTGCCAGGCGGCCTGTACGGACCGCCGCCCGGGGTCGCGCAGGGCCGTCTCCAGCAGCACGAGGCCGCCGGCGGTCAACCGCTCGCCGACGATACGGAGTTCGGGCTCGGCCTGCACGGCGACATCGAGCCGTACGGGCCCTTCGGGGCCGTCGGCGGTACAGCCGATCCGGAACCCCCGCCGCCGTTGCGCATCGGGCCGCGCCCGTTCCGGCACCAGTGCGACAGGATCGGGAAACACCTCCGCGAGCGGGGCCCCGCCCCCCAGCCGTGCCAGCGCCTCATAGGCCGCGAGCACAGCGGACTTCCCACTCCCACTGGGCCCGGCGAAAAGAGTGACCCGCCCAAGCGAAAAACTCGCCCCCCGATGCCGAGCGAAGGCGGAGAGCCGAAGCTCGGTGACCCGGGGGCGGGGGTCGCGCCGGGGGGTGGCCACGGGGGCGGAGGGGACGGCAGGGCCAGCGGAGGCACCGCCCGGGCGGGCGACCGACACGGGGCCGGACGGACCGTTGGCCCGTACCGCCGCACGCGAACCCGACACCGCGGAGGACCCACCAGCAGAACCCGCACCCGAACCCACAACCGACACCGAGCCAGACAAACCACCGGCACCTACCGCCGCACGCGAACCCGACACCGCAGACGACGCACCAGCAGAACCCGCACCCGAACCCACAACCGACACGGAACCAGACAAACCACCCGGACATGCCGCCGCACGCCAAGCCGACGCAACGGCGGACGGATCGCCAGAACCGGCCCGACCGGCGGTCGAGAGGTCGGCCGACGAGCGAGCAGCCGGACCGCCGGCACGTGTCGCCGCGCGCGGAGCCGACGCGGTGGCGGGCCGACCGGCGGAACCGGTCTCCGAGGGCGCGGTCGGCACCGGGGCAGCCGCATCGCCGGACGCGGACCGCGTGGCCGATGCCGCGGCGGGTGGACCGGCGGGCTCCGCGGTCGGTGGTGCGGTGCGGGCGCGGGGCACGGTCTCTCGCGGTTCCGTGGGGGTAGCGGGGCGCGACCCGTGGGGGCGTTTGGGCGGGAGGCCGTCAGGGCCCGTCGAGGCACTCGACATCGCCGACAGCGGCGCGGCTTCGGGTGACGTCGGCGTGTCGTCCGGGGCGGAACCGGTGGGCGGAGAGTGGTGGGACGCGGGTGAGGCAGAGGGGACGGGCATATGCGGACAGTAGGGCTCCGGCCGACCGGTGAACCGTTCCGCCGTCAGGACCTTCCTACGATCGGGGGACGAGCGCGCAGCCACCCCATGACCGACGCCCCGAAGGCCGAGCCGGAGACCGTGCTCCCCTCAGCCGCCCGAGACCCCCGCCCCCTCCATCAGCCCGCTGACCTCCGTGCCGGGCGGGGTGAGGAGGAAGACGTTGCGGTCCACCCGGTGCATCGCACTGGCCAGGCCGAAGACGACGCCCGTGCTGAAGTCGAGGACGCGCTTGGCGACCTCCGTCTCCGCACCGGTCAGGTCGAGCAGCACCGGTACACCCGCCATCAGCGTCTCGGCGACCTCACGCGCGTCGGCGAAGACATTCACCCGCAGCACGACGAAACGGCGCCGCGTCTCGGTCTCCGCGTCCGGCAGCGACCGGTGGCTCACGGCCGACGGCCAGGCGTCACGGCCCCGCAGCGGCACGACCTGGGCGAGCCCCTCCCACTGTTCATCGGTGACGTCGTAACGGCTCACCGGCTCCCCCTGACCTGACTCGCGTTCGATGCCTGCACCAGCCAATTCTTACGCCAAGTCACCCGTTCGGCCCAACAGCGACACGAGGCGCGAACGCGTGTGGGCACCCATGCGGAGAAAGAGTGATCTTGTCACTATTCAAGCGATTGCCGCGCATTAGGGGCTTCTTACCCCCCTCACACCGGACTCTTCTCCTCCAGCCATGCCCCGCTCACCGCCCGCGATTACCGTCCGGTGCGTGCACTTGGCAGAAACACAACAGGTGACACCCGGCCGGCGGACGCTGTCGGCGGTGTCCGCCGCTCCGGGAGACCTCACAGACCTCGGGGCCCCGGCGCCGTGGCACCGCGTCCTGACCCTCCTCTCCGACATCGGTCTGTTCATCGGCACCCGCTCGATCTGGGCGCAGGCGGCGACGCACCACCTGGCCATGGCGGCCCTGATCTCGGTCTGCTACGTCTCGATCCTGGTGACCGGCGTACTGACGCTGACGGTGCGCAGGACCCGGTCGCTGGCCCGCCTCGACCTGCTGGTCCTGGTCACGGCGGTCACCCTCGCCCTGTGCGCCTGGGCACTGAACCACAACGGCGGCGACGAGGGCGTCCTCACCACCCAGGCCGCCAAGGAACTCGTCGCGGGGCACACCGTCTACGGGCAGCCCTGGCCCTGGCTGTTCCACGGCACGGGCATCGCCCTCACGCCGACGATAGGTGGCGGCTACGACTACACGTACGGCTATCCCCCACTGGCCCCGCTGCTCACCGTCCCGCTGCTGTGGCTGGGCCACTCCGGCGCCCCGGCGACGGCGGTGTGCACGGGCGCGCTGATCGCCGGCACGATCACGCTGTGGCGGATGCTCCCGCTGCCGTGGCGGTCGGCGGCGACGCTGGCGTGTCTGGGCTTCGGTTTCCTGCCGACGTACGCCCGGGTCGGCTATCCGGCGATCATCGGGCTGGCCCTGCTGATCCCGGTGGTGGTGCGCTGGCCGCGGATCGGCGCGGGCGGCCGGCTGGGCGCGGCGGGGGTCGCCCGGGCGGCGTGCCTGGGCGCCGCGTGTGCGGCGCAGCAGCTGCCGTGGTTCGTCACGCCGTTCCTGCTGGCCGGGATCTACGCGGTGCGGCGCGGGGAGCTGGGCGGCCGGGCCGCCGCTCTGGTGGTGCTGCGGACCGTCGGCGTCGCCGTCACGGTCTGGTTGCTGATCAACATGTACTTCATCGTGTCCGAGCCCGGCCGCTGGCTGGGCGGGATCGCGCTGCCGCTGACCCAGGGCGCCGTGGTGCACGGCCAGGGCCTGGTGGACGTCACGCTGTACTTCACGAACGGCAGTGACCGCATCGACTGGTACTCGCACGCGAGCATGCTGCTCGCGGCGGCCCTGCTCGCTCTGTTCGTGATGTTCGTACGGCGCCTCGGCCCGGCCGCGACCGTGCTGCCCTGGCTCGCCTTCTTCCTGGCGACCCGCTCGCAGGACGGCTACTACCTGCTGATGACCCCGCTGTGGCTGGCGGCGGCCGTCACCGCACCCCTGTCGGAGTTCGGGCACGCCTGGCAGCCGCGCCCGGCCTTCCTGACCGGGCCCCGCCGCCGACCCGTCCTGGTCGCGACGGTCGTCCTGCTGTTCGTGCCGGCGCTGGTGAGCGCCGGCCTCGCGGTGTCCGGCAGGCCACCACTGCGGATGGAGATCACCACCCTGCGCCGGGCCAAGCAGTCGGCAGCTGTGGTCCGGGCGATGACGCTGAAGGTGGTCAACACGGGCAGCGTCCCGCTCACCCCGCACTACACCCTCACCACCGGCCAGGGCATGAGCAAGTACTGGCTGCTGGTGCGGGGTCCGGCGACGATTCCCCCGCACGGCACGGCGAGTGTGGAACTCCAGCCGCCGAACGGCCGGTTCGGCATCCCCACCAAACCGAGCACCCGGATCCGGCTGCGCGCCTTCACGGCGGATCCGCAGACCTTGTCCAGCAAGGACGTCAAGCTGCGCAGGACGGCCGGATAGCCGGTCACGCGAAACCCCGCAGATCACAGGAGAGTCGGTCAGGCAGTCACACGCGTGAAGCGGAGGGTGGCGGCCACCGTGGTCGGCCCGCCCATCATGCGCATCTGGTTGAGGGTGACCCCGAACTCCTCGCGCACTACCGTGAACTCGGCCTGAAGCGTCAGTCCGTCGGCGTCGGCCGAGACCAGCGTCGCGGTGACCTGCTGCGGCCTGCTGACGCCCCGGACGGTCAGCTGACCGTCGACGTGCACCACGTCACCCGCGCGCCGCTCGGCACCGCGCACCGCGAAGGTGATCTCCGGGTGGTTGGCGGCGTCGAAGAAGTCGGCCGAGCGGAGATGGTCGTCCCGCTTCTTGTTCTTGGTGTCCAGGGAGGCCGCGTCTATCGCCAGCGTGCCCGTGGCGGTGCCGTCGGCGGCGACCTCGCCCCGGCCGGTGACGCCCGTGAAGGTGCCCTTGACGGTCAGCAGGCCCCAGACGGACTTGTGCCGTACGGCGACGGTGGAGGCGGTCGGGTCGAGCTGCCAGAGGCCGGTTTCCACGGTGACGGTCATGGCCGTACTCCCATCGAGTAGTGGTCCGAGTATTGGTCCAAATTTGGATGACCGTCACGCTAGCCCACTATTCAAATTTGGACAACAGGTAGACTCGATGCCATGACGGCCTCCCAGGAAGACCCCGCCGAGCTGCCCCAATGCCCGTCCGTCACAGGCGGCGGACTGCTCCCCGGCGAACTGCGCGCCTGGATGCTGCTGCTGGCCGCGACGGGGGCGGTGGAGCAGCGGCTGCGGTCGGTCGTGAAGGAGACGCTGGACGTCTCCCACGACGAGTTCCTGATCCTGTGTCTGCTGGCCGAGCAACCGAGCGAGGGCCTGCGCATGACCCGGATCGCCGAGCTGCTGGGCCGCCCCAAGACCCGCCTCACCTACCAGATCGCCTGCCTCCAGCACGCCGGCCTGGTCACCCGCAAGGCCGTCTGCGGTGACAAGCGGGGCGTCGAGGTGGCACTCACCGACAAGGCCCGCGGCCTCCTCGGTGACGCCTCCGCCACCCTCGCCGAGACGGTCGGGCAGGCGTTCGCCCACGTTATCGGACCGGAACAGCGCGAGGCCCTGTGCGCGCTCGTGCCGAAGCTCCCCGACGGCACGCACTGACCGCACGAATCCGGTCACTTCCCCCGGGAGAGGCTCAGGTCACAACCACGGAGAGGGCAAGGTCACAGCCCCGTCACCCGTGCACTTTTGGCGCTCTGCCCTAGCATCCGAGCATGACGGTCCTGCCTGACGACGGGCTCTCACTGGCCGCCGAGTTCCCTGACGCGACACACGAGCAGTGGCAACGCCTCGTGGAGGGTGTGCTGCGCAAGTCGGGCAGGGAAGTCTCGGGCGAGGCCGCTGAGGACGCTCTGTCCACGACGCTGGAGGACGGGCTGCGCACCCGTCCCCTCTACACCGCGCGCGACACGGCGCCCGACCCCGGCCTGCCCGGCTTCGCGCCGTATGTGCGCGGCGGACGGCCCGAGGTCGGCACCGCGGGCGGCTGGGACATAAGGCAGCGGCACGCGGCAGCACACGACGGCGCGGTCCTCGCCGATCTGGAGAACGGCGTCGCCTCGCTCTGGCTGATCGTCGGCCAAGGCGGTATCCCGGTGTCCGGCCTCGCCCGCGCCCTCGACGGCGTCTACCTCGACCTGGCCCCGGTCGCACTCGACGCCGGTCGTGAGGTGGCGGAGGCGGCCGCCGAGCTGTTCCGGCTCTACGACGAGAAGGGCGTCGACCCCAAGGCCGTACGCGGCAATCTGGGCGCCGACCCGCTGGGGTTCGAGGCGCGTACCGGTGAGTCCCTGGCCTTCGCCCCCGTCGCCGAGCTGGCGAAGCAGTGCGCCGAGGAGTTCCCGGGGGTGCGCGCGCTGACCGTGGACGCGCTGCCGTACCACGAGGCGGGCGGCTCGGCCGGCCAGGAGCTGGGCGCCTCGCTGGCCACCGGGGTGGCCTACCTGCGAGAGCTGACCGAAGCCGGGCTGGGCATCGAACAGGCCCTCGCGCAGCTGGAGTTCCGGTACGCGGCGACCGCCGACCAGTTCCTCACGATCGCCAAGCTGCGCGCCGCGCGCCGGCTGTGGGCGCGGGTCGCCGAGGTCAGCGGGGCGGCCGACGCGGGCGCCCAGGTGCAGCACGCCGTCACCTCGCCGGTGATGATGAGCCGCCGCGACCCGTGGGTGAACATGCTGCGCACCACGGTCGCCACGCTCGCGGCCGGGGTCGGCGGCGCCGACTCGGTCACCGTACTGCCGTTCGACCACGCGCTGGGCCTGCCGGACGCGTTCGCCCGCCGAATCGCCCGCAACACCTCCACGATCCTGGTCGAGGAGTCGCATCTGGCCCGGGTGATCGACCCGGCGGGCGGCTCCTGGTACGTGGAGCGGCTCACCGACGAACTCGCCCACGCCGGCTGGGAGTTCTTCCGGTCCATCGAGCGGGACGGCGGCCAGGCGGCCGTGCTGCGCTCGGGCCGGCTGCGCACCGACCTCGCGACGACCTGGGCGGAGCGCTCCAAGAAGCTCGCCAAGCGCCGCGAACCCATCACCGGCGTCAGCGAGTTCCCGAACCTGGCCGAGAAGCCGCCGGTGCGCGAGCCCGCGCCCGAGCTTCCGTCCGGCGGGCTCCCCCGGGTGCGCCGGGACGAGGCGTACGAGGAACTGCGCGCCCGCTCGGACGCGCACCTCGCGGCGACCGGCGCCCGCCCCCGGATCTACCTGGCGACGATCGGCCCGGCCGCCGCGTACACCGCCCGTGCCGGCTTCGCCGCCAACCTCTTCCAGGCCGGTGGCATCGAAACCGTCACCGAGGGCGGCTTCGAGGAGAGCGGCGCCACCGAGGCGGTGCTCTGCTCCAGCGACGCGCTCTACGCCGAACATGCCGAGGAGACGGCCCGGTCGCTGAAGGCGGCCGGTGCCGGTCACGTGTTCCTCGCGGGCCGGGGCGAGTACGCCGGCGTCGACGCGTACGTCTTCGCGGGCTGTGACGCCGTGGCCGTGCTGTCCGAGACCCTTGACCGCATGGGAGTGTCCTGATGGGAATCCCCGACTTCTCCGGCATCGAGCTGGGAACCCCCGTCACCGAGGGCGGTGACGCGGAGTGGCGTACGGCCGTCAAGCACGCCACCGGCTCCGAGGCCCCGGTGTGGGAGACCCCGGAGGGCATCGGGGTCAAGCCGCTCTACACCGGCCGTGACCTGGAGGGCCTGGACTTCCTCGGGACGTACCCGGGCATCGCGCCGTATCTGCGCGGCCCCTACCCGACGATGTACGTCAACCAGCCCTGGACCATCCGCCAGTACGCGGGCTTCTCCACGGCCGAGGAGTCCAACGCCTTCTACCGGCGCAACCTCGCGGCCGGGCAGAAGGGCCTCTCGGTCGCCTTCGACCTGCCCACGCACCGGGGTTACGACAGCGACCATCCGCGGGTGACCGGTGACGTCGGCATGGCGGGCGTGGCCATCGACTCCATCTACGACATGCGCCAGCTGTTCGACGGGATCCCCCTCGACAAGATGACCGTGTCGATGACGATGAACGGCGCCGTGCTGCCGGTGCTCGCCCTGTACATCGTGGCGGCGGAGGAACAGGGCGTACCGCCCGAGAAGCTGGCCGGGACCATCCAGAACGACATCCTCAAGGAGTTCATGGTCCGCAACACCTACATCTATCCGCCGAAGCCGTCGATGCGGATCATCTCCGACATCTTCGCCTTCACCTCGCAGCGGATGCCCCGCTACAACTCGATCTCCATCTCCGGCTACCACATCCAGGAGGCGGGTGCCACGGCCGACCTGGAGCTGGCGTACACGCTCGCGGACGGCGTCGAGTACATCCGGGCGGGTCGCGAAGCCGGCCTGGACGTGGACGCGTTCGCGCCCCGGCTCTCCTTCTTCTGGGCGATCGGCATGAACTTCTTCATGGAGATCGCCAAGCTGCGGGCGGCCAGGCTCCTTTGGGCGAAGCTGGTCGGCCAGTTCGAGCCGCAGAACACCAAGTCCCTCTCCCTGCGCACCCATTCGCAGACCTCGGGCTGGTCGCTGACCGCGCAGGACGTCTTCAACAACGTCACGCGGACGTGCGTGGAGGCGATGGCGGCGACCCAGGGCCACACCCAGTCGCTGCACACCAACGCCCTCGACGAGGCGCTCGCCCTGCCCACCGACTTCTCGGCGCGTATCGCCCGCAACACCCAGCTGCTGATCCAGCAGGAGTCGGGGACGACGAGGGTCATCGATCCGTGGGGCGGCAGCGCCTACGTGGAGCGGCTGACCTACGACCTCGCCCGCAAGGCCTGGGCGCACATCCAGGAGGTCGAGCAGGCCGGCGGTATGGCGCAGGCCATCGACGCGGGTATCCCGAAGCTGCGCGTGGAGGAGGCGGCCGCGCGGACGCAGGCGCGGATCGACTCCGGGCGGCAGCCGGTGATCGGCGTCAACAAGTACCGGGTGGAGACCGACGAGGCGATCGACGTCCTCAAGGTGGACAACTCCTCGGTGCGCGCCCAGCAGATCGAGAAGCTGCGGCGGCTGCGGGCGGAGCGGGACGAGACGGCGTGCCGGGACGCGCTCGACGCGCTGACCCGGGCGGCCGACGGCGAGGGCAACCTGCTGGAGCTGGCCGTGAACGCGGCTCGCGCCAAGGCGACCGTGGGCGAGATCTCCGACGCCCTGGAGAAGGTCTACGGCCGGCACGCGAGCCAGATCCGTACCATCTCCGGTGTGTACCGCAACGAAGCCGGTGAGTCCCCGAACGTGGACCGCACCCGGGCCCTGGTCGACGCCTTCGACGAGGCCGAGGGGCGGCGGCCGCGCATCCTGGTCGCGAAGATGGGCCAGGACGGCCATGACCGCGGCCAGAAGGTGATCGCCACCGCCTTCGCCGACCTCGGTTTCGACGTCGACGTCGGCCCGCTGTTCCAGACCCCGGAGGAGGTCGCCCGCCAGGCGGTCGAGGCGGACGTCCACGTGGTCGGCGTGTCCTCGCTGGCGGCCGGTCACCTCACCCTCGTACCGGCGCTGCGCGAGAAGCTCGCCGAGGAGGGCCGGGCGGACATCATGATCGTGGTCGGCGGTGTCATCCCGCCGCAGGACGTGCCGACCCTCCTGGAGATGGGCGCCACGGCCGTGTTCCCGCCCGGGACGGTGATCCCGGACGCGGCCTACGACCTGGTCGAGCGGCTGTCGGCGGAACTCGGGCACGACCTGTGATCGATGTCGACGCCTATGTGAAGGGTGTGCTCGACGGGAGGCGCGCGGTCATCGCCCGCGCGATCACCCTCGTCGAGTCCACCCGGCCACAACACCGGGCGCTGGCGCAGGAGCTGCTTACCGAGCTGCTTCCGCACAGCGGCCGGGCGCGGCGGATCGGCATCAGCGGGGTGCCGGGCGTGGGCAAGTCGACGTTCATCGACGCGTTCGGCACGCTGCTGACGGGGCTCGGTCATCGGGTGGCCGTCCTCGCCGTGGACCCGTCGTCCACCCGGACCGGCGGCTCGATCCTCGGCGACAAGACGCGGATGGAGCGGCTGTCGGTCGACCCGAGCGCCTTCGTCCGCCCCTCCCCCAGCGCGGGCACCCTCGGCGGGGTCACGAAGGCGACCCGGGAGTCGATGGTGGTCATGGAGGCCGCCGGGTACGACGTGATCCTGGTCGAGACCGTCGGCGTCGGGCAGTCCGAGACGGCGGTCGCCGACATGGTCGACTCCTTCCTGCTGCTCAGCCTGGCCCGCACCGGCGATCAGCTCCAGGGCATCAAGAAGGGCGTCCTGGAGCTGGCCGACGTCATCGCCGTCAACAAGGCGGACGGCCCGCACGAGCGTGACGCACGGTCCGCGGCACGGGAGTTGGCGGGCGCGCTGCGCCTGATGCACGGCAAGGACGCCTTCTGGACGCCGCCGGTGCTGAGCTGCAGCGCGCGGGAGTCGACCGGGCTCGAGCTGGTCTGGGAGCGCCTCGAGCAGCACCGGGCGCTGCTGGACTCGACGGGGCGGCTCGCGGACAAACGCCGTGAGCAGCAGGTCGGCTGGACCTGGTCGATGGTGCGGGACGAGCTGCTCGGCCGGCTGTCCGCCCATCCGGCGGTGCGCGCGGCCGCCCCCGGCCTCGAACGACAGGTCAGGGACGGCACATTGACGGCGACGCTGGCCGCCGAGCGCATCCTGAAGGCCTTCGAGGGGCCTCAGGACAACTGACCCTGGAGCGCCTCGCGGGCCCGGGCCACCCGGGAGCGGACCGTGCCCACGGGGCAGTCGCTGACCTCCGCGGCCTCCGCGTACGGCAGCCCGACCAGCTGGGTGAGGACGAACGCCTCCCGCCGCTCGTCGGGCAGCGCCGCCAGCAGGTCAAGCAGCGCGACCCCGTCGTCGAAGCCGGGCAGCCCGCACGGCTGGGCCCGCTCGACGGCGAGTTGCCAGTCGGGGACGTCCGCCGGTCGCGGCCGGGCGGCGGCGTACCGGTGACTGTCCACGACCGCCCGGCGGGCGATCGACAGCAGCCAGGACCGGGCCGAACAGCGGCCCTCGAAGCGGTGCAGGCTGCCCAGCGCACGCAGGAACGTGTCCTGGGCGAGGTCGTCGACGGCCTGCGGGTCGGCGCACAGATGGGCGACGTACCGCAGTACGTCGCGGTGGAGGGCCCGTACGAACCTGTCCACGGCGACCGTGTCACCGGACCGGGCCGCGAGCGCCCAGGCCGTGATCGACTCGTCGCGTTTCTCGTCCGGCGCAGGGCGTGCGGGCAGCACGGAAGTGATCACTCGGTGTCCTTGTGAGAAAGGTGAGAGGGGAGACGGCCGGCCCTGCGGTGCGTGCACGGGCGTACGGCCGCCGTGTTCGTCCGGGGCGCGCATGGGCGGCCCGGAACACCGGCTGTCGTCAGGCCACAGCCGTCCGCACGGGCGGACCCCGGGAAGTGATCGCGTGGACGAGGAGCAGCAGCCTCGGCGCCCGGTCCGAGCGGCGGCGGAGCGGGTGGGGGCGCGGGCGCTCGGGTGTGGCGGGCAGAGCGAGCAGTAGCCGCAGGGGTGCGGTGAGGCGACCGGCGACAGCCCGCAGGATGCGGAAGGCGGCCCGTTCGCCGTGGCCGAGCCACAGTCCGCACAGCAGTGCGGCGAGGAGGTGGGCGGCGAACATGCCGGTGGAGGCCGTGCCGCCGGTGCCGAAGCCGAGGTATGCGAGGGGAGCCAGGTGGGTGGGGCCCATGTGCATGCCTGCCATGTCGCCGGCCATGTCCATGCTCATGGAGGCCATGTGCATGGGAGCCATGTGCATGGAGGCCATGGCGTCCTTCTGGGACGTCCATGCCTGGGCCGTGGAGAAGCCGCTGTGCAGTGCCGTCTGGGCGCCGACCGCGGCGGACACGACCAGCGGCAGCCCGCGTTCACGTCCGGCCAGGGCCAAGCCCAGGGCGCCGGTGGCCACCAGGCCCGCGGCCAGCGCCCAGCCGGGCACCGGGCCGCCGGACATCATGACGTGGCCCAGGGCGGCGAGCAGCACACAGACGACCGCGAACACCGCGGCCCGTAACGTGCGCGCACACCACCCTGCCGTCATGGCGCCTCATCCTGGCAGCCGGCGCCGGCTCAGCAGGGAGACGCACCGCGATCCACAGGAGGCGTGCTCAACTCACAGGCGCGGTGAGCACCCGCACAGTCGGCGGCGCCCCGCGCTTCTTATTCGTTTGCCGCCGGCCGGCCCGCTCGGATAGGAAGCTCGCATGCTCAGCGGCAGCAAGGTCGGGCTCAGGGCCCGGCACGAGGAGGACGTCCCGGTCCTGCAGGCCGAACTCCACGACGACGTGGTCACCCACTCGCGGGCCCAGGGCCGGCCATGGCGGCCGATCACGCCCGGCTCGAAGGAATCGCGGTTCGTGGTGGACGACAAGGAGCAAGGGCACGTCCCGTTCTCCGTGGTGGAGCTGGACGGCGGCACGCTGGTCGGCTCCGCGGTCCTGTGGGGCATCGACACCCACAACCGGTCCGCGCATCTCGGTCTGGGGCTGCGGCCGTCCGCCCGCGGCAAGGGCTACGGCACCGACGTGGTCGCCGTGCTGTGCCACTACGGTTTCGTCGTACGCGGCCTGCAGCGGCTGCAGATCGAGACACTGGCGGACAACACCGCGATGCTGCGCTCCGCCGAGCGCAACGGCTTCGTCCGCGAGGGCGTACTGCGCTCCGCGGCCTGGGTGATGGGCGAGTTCCTGGACGAAGTACTCCTCGGCCTCCTCGCCCGGGACTGGAAGCCGGCCTCGGAGGGCTAGGTTCGGCTTGTCCTTCACGCCGAAGGAGGCAGCTGTTCGCGCACCCATTCGGGATCCGGGTTGGTGTGCGGCCGCCCTGCCACGAAGACAGTCGGCACGGTCTCGTTCCCGTCGTTGACCGCCCGCACCGCTGCCGCTCCCGCCGGGTCACGCCAGATGTCGACCCAGTGCAGTTGACGGGCGCTGCGGCCCAGCCTGAAGCGCAGCCGCATGCAGTACGGGCAGCCCGGCCTCCAGAAGACGACCGGTCGGCCGTCGGCCGCGCTGCGGCGTTGTGCCTCCGGCGCACTGATCGACCGCGGGAACACCAGCGGTGAGTTCACGCCTGCGAGCAGCACGAACACCAGCAGGAGCGCCGCGGCAGCGGCCGGGCTCCCCCGCAGGAGCAGGCCGGTCGCAACGGCTGATCCACAGAGCACGAACAGCATCGGCGAGGTCCAGGCGCGCGTCATGGTGACGCAGACTATCGATGACTCGAACCGCTCCTGGGTCACGACGGCGAGGGCCGCGCACGGTCGGCACCGGTGCGCGGCCCGTTCTGCATCGCCCTCGCGGGGTTACTCCGCGGCGAGGTTCTTGACCGCCTCGCGGATCAGGTCGGCGACCTTGTCGGGGTGGGCGAGCATGACCAGGTGGGACGAGTCGACCTCGACCGTGGTCATGCCGGCGCGCTCGTAGCCGTAGCGCTCGACGTCGGGGTTGATGGTGTGGTCCGAGGAGGACACCAGGCCCCAGGACGGCTTGGTCTTCCAGGCCGCGACCGGGGCCGCCTCGGCGAAGGCCGCGCCGGCCAGGGGCCGCTGGGAGACGGCGAGCACCCTGGCCAGGTCCGGGTCGACGTCGGCGGCGAAGATCGCGGGGAACCTGTCGATCTCGACGGTGACATCGGTGCCGTGCTCGTCCGAGCCCTCGACCGGGAACGGCGTGTACACCAGGGCGGAGGCCAGCTCGGAGTCGGGGAACCGGCCCTGCAGCTCGCCGAGGCTCTCGCCCTCCTCCAGGGCGTAACCGGCCAGGTAGACGAGGGCCTTCACGTTGTCCTCGGCGCCCGCGACGGTGATCACCGCACCGCCGTAGGAGTGCCCCACCAGGACGACCGGGCCGGGTATGGCGCGGACGACCGAGGCGATGTAGGCGGCGTCGCCGGTCAGGCTGCGGTTGGGCACGGCCGGGGCGAGCACCTTCAGCCCGTCGGCGAGCAGTTCGGGGATGACCCGGGCGAAGCTCGACGCGTCCGCGAAGGCGCCGTGCACCAGGACGACGGTGGGTGTGGCGTCGGTCATGGGAGTTCCTTGTCTGCTTGTCTGCTGTCCGAGGTCCGGCCGGCCGGCTGGTGCGGGTCGACGCCGATGTCCGTGTCGACGTCGTATCCGCTCGCCGTGTGGCCGGCGGCGGGGTGCGCGATGTCGGCGCCCAGGTCGAAGGCGGCGGTGTCGATCGCCTCCTCCAGCTCGGCATCCTCGTGCTCGGCCCGGGCCTGGCGGTGGTGCTCGGTCAGCTGTTCCTTGAGGTGCCTGAGGTGCGGGTGGCCGTCGTGCTCGGACGGCTCGCCGGTGGTCACGCCGGTCACCGGATCAGGCGGTGTGGAGGGCCGTGTGCAGGGTGCGTACGGCCATCGAGATGGCGGCCTCGGCGGCGTGCGTCTCGCGCAGGGCGTTGAGCATCACGAAGTCGTGGATGATGCCCTGGAAGCGGACCGCCGTGACGGGGACGCCGGCCTCGCGGAGCTTGTTGGCGTATGCCTCGCCCTCGTCGCGCAGCACGTCGGCCTCACCGGTGATGACCAGGGCCGGGGGCAGGTCCTTGAGCTGCTCAAGGGTGGCGCGCAGCGGGGACGCGGTGATCTGGGCGCGCTCGGCCTCGTCGGTCGTGTACTGGTCCCAGAACCAGAACATGCCGTCGCGGCGCAGGAAGTAGCCCTCGGCGAACTGGTGGTACGACGGCGTGTCGAAGTTCGCGTCGGTGACCGGGTAGAAGAGGACCTGCTGGAGCAGCGGGAGGCCGCCGCGCTCCTTGGCCATCAGGGTCAGCGCGGCCGTCATGTTGCCGCCGACCGAGTCGCCGGCCACCGCGATCCGGGTGCCGTCCAGGTCCTTGGTCGCGCCCTGCTCGACGACCCACTTGGCGACGGTCCAGTTCTGCTCGATGGCGACCGGGTAGCGCACCTCGGGCGAGAGGTCGTACTCGGGGAAGACGACGGCGGCGTTGGCGCCGACGGCCAGCTCGCGGACCAGGCGGTCGTGGGTGTGGGCGTTGCCGAAGACCCAGCCGGCGCCGTGGATGTAGATGATCACCGGCAGGGTGCCGGTGGCACCGGCGGGCTTCACGATGCGGGCACGGACGGTGCCGGTGGGGCCGCCCGAGACGGTGATCCACTCCTCGTCCACCGCAGGCTTGGCGGTCTCCCCGGACTGCACCTCGTCGACGGCCTTGCGGCCCTCCGCCGGGGCGAGGTCGAAGAGGTAGGGCGGGTTGGCGGTGGCCTCGACGAAGGCCTGGGCGGCGGGTTCGAGCACCGGCTTGACGGGCGTGAAGGCTTCGGACATGCGAGTCTCCTGGGATTGCGTGGGGCACACCGGTCGTTCCGGCGCCGTCACGCCTCACCGTAGGAGCCCGGCGCGCTGGGCAGTTGCCCCCGAGCGCACTTCCGGCGGCCCCGCAGCGCACGCTCCGGCGCGGTGCGCTGCGGGGCGGGTGCGTGTGCACGGAGGGGGACACAGCGCAGTGGGGAGCGGACCTGGCGTGACGGCTCGGCTGCCCGGTTCGCCTCTGCCGGGGCGATCGCCGTCCGAGACGCTTTATCACGGTCGTCGGCGACGACAAGGACCTGGTCCCGCACGTCGGCCCAGCACCATGTCCGGCTGACGGCCACCGACCGCCGCTTCGAGGAGGAGTTCCGCGCTGGTCACCCCGGGAGCGCTGCCCGAGGTGACACACGCCGTCGGCACGTCGGGCGGACCGGCCGTGCCGAGCCGCGCGCTCAGGCGCGGGGAATGTTGCGGAGGTTGGCCCGCGCCGGGTGGACCATGCGGCCGGCGCCGCCGCTCAGCACCGTCCGGCTCGCGGAGAGCGCGAAGCCGCTGATCCGGTCGGCGGTGGTCTTCGGGGGGACGGCGAGGGCGGCGGGGTCGGTGACGACGTCGACCAGGGCCGGTCCGTCATGGGCGAAGGCCTCGCGCAGCGCACCGCGTACGTCGGCGGGCCTCTCGACCCGGATGCCGCGGGCTCCTGCCGCGGTGGCGATGGCGGCGTCGTCGGTGTGCGGGTAGGTCGTCGCGTGCGGGGGCAGGCCGTCGACCATCCTCTCCAGATCGACCATGCCGAAGGGAGGAGTTGTCGAAGACGACGACCTTCACCGGCAGGCCGTACTGGACGAGGGTGAGGAAGTCGCCCATGAGCATCGAGAAGCCGCCGTCGCCGGAGAGGGAGACGAACGAAGACGGCCATCTGCCACGGAGATGACTGACATTCCGGACCATCGCCGTGCAGGGGGAAGCATGGCGGGCGGCGGAGCGCTTGTGCTCAGTGAGAGCAACACCTCCTGTGAGGAAGGTTCCCCGTGTCCCAGTCGTCGTCCGAAGTCCGTTCCCCGCGCCGGAAGGCAGCCGCCGAGCCCGCCCACGGGGTGCCGGGCTGGCTGATCGCGCTGTTCGCCGTCGCCTCCGGTATGACGGTCGCCAACCTGTACTACGCCCAGCCCCTGCTGTCCGAGCTGCGCGGCGTCTTCCACGTCAGCGAGGCCACCGCGGGTGCGCTGATCACGCTCACCCAGGTCGGCTATGTGATCGGCATGGTCTTCCTGGTCCCGCTCGGTGACCGGCTGGAGAAGCGGAGCCTGATCACCGCCCTGCTGACGATCACCACGCTCGCCCTGGTGGCGGCCGGTCTCGCGACCGGGTTCCCCATGCTGCTGATCGCCTCGCTGATCAGCGGTGCCACCTCGGTGGTCGCGCAGATCCTCGTGCCGTTCGCCGCGAGCCTGGCGCCCGACCACGCGCGGGGCCGGATCGTGGGCCGGGTGATGAGCGGCCTGCTCACCGGCATCCTGCTGTCCCGGACGCTCAGCAGCCTGGTCTCCAGCGTCGCCGGCTGGCGGGTCGTCTACCTCGGCTCGGCCGTCCTGATGGCCCTGCTGGGCGTGGCCCTGCGGCTGGCCCTGCCCCGGCACGCGCCGACCACGTCCGTGCCGTACCACCATGTGCTGCGCTCCACCGTGGCGCTGGTGCGCACGCACCCCGCGCTGCTGCGCCGCGGCCTCTACCAGGCGGCGATGTTCGGTGCCTTCAGCGCCTTCTGGACCACCGTCTCGTACGTCCTGACCGGGCCGTACTTCCACTACTCCGCCGTCGGTGTCGGTGTGTTCGCGCTGGTCGGAGCCGCCGGTGCGGCCGTGGCGCCGCTCGCCGGACGCTGGGCCGACCACGGGCTGACCCGGAAGATGACCGGTGCCGCGTTCGTGCTCGCCGCGGTGGCCTTCGCGATAGCGGGCTTCGGTCAGCACAGCGTGATCCTGATCGCCCTCGCGGCCGTCGCGCTGGACACGGCCGTCCAGACGAGCCTGATCCTCGGCCAGCACACCGTCTACCAACTCGATCCCCTCGCTCGGTCCCGCCTCAACAGCGCCTTCATCGCGATCTTCTTCATCGGCGGCGCCCTCGGCTCGCAGTTCGGCTCGATCGCCTACCGGGCCGGCGGCTGGAGCGCGGTCAGCCTCTTCGGGGCGGCCCTGCCGGTGCTTGGGCTGCTGTACTGGCTGACCGAACGCCGGCAGCGCGTGGAGCGCTCGGCGTAGGGCAGCCAGGGCCGCTTCCGCCGGTTTCAGGGCGGTGCGGCCGGCGGCCGTGCCTGTGCGTGCACGGCTGCCGGTCCGGGAGCGAACCGGGTGCGCTCACGGGCGCCACCGCATGCGCTACGGGGCAAAGCCCGGCTCGCGTGGGCGCCTAGCGTCAGCCGGTACCTACCCGCACAGCACATCCACCAGGAGGCGCACATGACCACCAGCTCCGAGCCCGGGAACGCCCTGGGGCACAGCCAGCCGTGGCTGCACCAGAAGGGCGAGGTCATCCAGGAGTTCGGGACCGTCAAGCAGTTCCCGCTCGGCCTCACGTACGACGCGCGCATGTACTCCTGCCAGCGTCTGAACCGGGTCCTGGCGGACACGCAGATCCTGTACGGCCTCTACAAGAAGCACCACTGGCTGCTGCGCGGCGCGACCTTCTACCAGCTGCACCTGCTGCTGGACAAGCACGCGGGCGAGCAGCTGGCCCTGGTCGACACTCTCGCCGAACGGGTCCAGACCCTCGGCGGTGTCGCGGTGGGCGACCCTCGGCACGTCGCCGAGATCACGTCGATCCCGCGCCCGCCGGACGGCGTCGAGGAGGTCCCGGCCATGCTGTCGCGGCTCCTGGAGGCCCACGAGACCATCCTGGTCGACGCCCATGACGCGGCCGCCCGCAGCGCCGAGCTGGGCGACGACGGCACCAACGACCTGCTGGTGTCGCAGGTGATCCGCACCGGGGAGCTGCAGGCCTGGTTCCTGGCGGAGCACCTCGTCGACACTCCCCTGGTCCGCGCCTAGAGAGGCCGACGGACACGGCCGCCTAGGATGCGGCGAAGATCGCCGCCTTGCCGAGGCGGGCGCTGCGCCGGCGGGAGCGGATGATGGACCTACGCCAGATGGAAGTCGTCGTCGCGGTGGCGGACGCGGGCGGGTTCACGGCTGCGGCGCGGCGGCTGCACGTGGTCCAGTCCGCCGTCTCCGGCACGGTCCGCGCGCTGGAACGCGAGCTGGGCGCCGCGCTGTTCACCCGGACCACGCACCGGGTCGGGCTCACCCCGGCCGGCGAGGCGTTCGTCCCGGCGGCACGGCAGGCGCTGCGCGCCGCCGAGCTGGCCCGCGAGGCGGTCGACGCGGCAAAGGGGGAGCTGCGCGGCCGGGTGACGGTCGGCACGATGCAGGGGGTCTGGGCGAACCTGCACCACGCGCTGGCCGCACTGCGGGCGGAACACCCGCGTGTGGTGGTGCGGCTGCGGCAGGAGGCGGTCATCGACCTCCGTCAGGCGCTGCGCGAGGGCACGGTGGACCTGGCGGTGGTGGCACTGGACCGCCAGCAGCAGCGCGGGCTGGTGACCAAGCTGCTGTCCCACGAGGAGATGGTGCTGGTGGCCTCGCCCCGCCGGAGCCTCACCGCGAGCGGCCCCGAGGGCACGGTCGACCTGGCCGGCATCGCCGAACTGCCGCAGGTGGAGTTCACCCCCGGCTGGGCAATCCGCGACGCGGCCGACCGCGCGTTCCGGGCGGCCGGCGTGGAACGCGCCACGACCTTCGAGGTCAACGACATCGTGGCCGCGTCCGAACTGGTCCGCAACGACCTCGGCGTCTGCATCATGCCGCCGACCATCGCCCACCGATTCCCGGACCTGACGACCTACCGGTTCACCCGGCACGCGCCGAGCTGGAAGGTGATGGTGGTACGGCCACCGGGGGAGCCCCCGGCAGCCGTCGCGGCACTGTTGCGCCACATCGTCTGACCGAGCCCGCCCCAGTCGAACCGCAGGTCGGACAGCCGCCGTTCGAGAGCACCGATCTCGTCGCCTCCGGTCCCCCAGTCCTCGGACGCCGCGTACACGGCGGTGGGGACGACGACGGCACGCAGGTAGGCGAAGGTCGGTTTCTCGGTGCGGGCGGCCACGGGCGGTGTCGAACGGTAGCCGCCGGCCGGCCAAGCGCCCACGGGTGCCGGTTGTCAGAAGTTCTCGGACTCCGGGATCACATGCATCGCAGCCTCCTCCGCCGACGCCCCGGCGCCGTCCAGGCCCCGGTCGGAGGCGAACAGGTCGGTCTCGGTGTTCTCGTGGGCGCCCTCGTCCGGTGCGACGAGGCGTCCGGCACGGCCGTCGCCGACCTCGTCGTCGAGGAGCTCGCCGTCCGTGTCCCAGGCGTCGCCGATGCCGTCGCCCTCCAGGTCGGCGGTGTCCGGCACCTCCTCGGCGAGCCGCTCGTCGAGGGTCTCCCCGCGCCGCCCCTCCGCCGCCGTGACGCCCGTGTGCTCCACGGCCCAGGGCCGTTCCGGCGGCGAGTACCCCTCGTCCAGGGCCTCCTCGCCCGCCCGGTAGTCCAGGGTGTCCGACGCGTCCAGCACACCGGCGTCGTCCTGCACCTCCGAACCGTCCGGCTGGTAGACGTCGTCACCCATCGCCTCGTCGGTCATACGTGCTCCATCGTCACTCGGGCCATCGGTTCGTTCCGGCCGTCAACGGAAAGGGTAGGAGGTCCGGGCCGCGGCCCGGGGGTGTTCTCGGCCGTCGCCCTCCGCCACTGTGCCGGTGACATGCCGTACAGGTCCCGGAAGGCCCGGCTGAAGTGGGAGGGGGTGGTGAAGCCCCAGCGGGCGGCCACCGCGGCGATGGACCGGTGAGCTGCGCCGGGCTCGGCGAGTTCCTCGCGGGCCGACTCCAGGCGCCGGGTCCGCACCCAGGCGCCCACGGTGGTGCCGTGGCGCTGGAAGAGGCGGTGCAGATAGCGCAGCGAGATGGCGTGCTGGTCGGCGATGTCCTGCGGGGTGAGTCCGGGCTCGCCCAGCCGGGCCCGTACCGACGCGGTGATCCGCTCCCACAGGGCCGGCTCGGGCTGCCGGCCGGCCTGGTCGAGGGCGACGGTGGCCAGGATGTCCACCGCGGTGCGGGCGAGTTGTTCGCGTCGGGCCGGGGTGGCCCGGGTGACCTCGTCGACGAGCCCGTCGAGGAGCGGCAGCAGCAGGGCCGCCGCGCCCCCTTCGGCCTCGTCCACCACCGTGGCCGTGAGGGCGCGCAGGTGCCGTTCCTCCAGGCGCAGCAGGGCGCGGGGCACCATGAGGATCCGCGCCCGCTGGCGCTCCGGGAGCACGATCCGGAAGGGGCGCCGCGCGTCGTGGAAGGCCAGTCGTCCGGGCCGGAGTTCGGCGGTGCGGCCGTCCTGGAGCAGCAGGGCGGTGCCGGCCAGCTGGCGGCGGACCAGGATGTGGGTGCGCGGGTCGGTGGCCACCGAGCGGGCGCTGCGCAGGACAGTTCCGGGCCCTGACTCCTCGACGGCGATCTGGAGGGCGCCCAGGCGTTCGGCGGTGAGCTCGCCCGTCCAGGGGCGGCCCCGTCCCACCGTGACCTCCAGGTCGACGAAGGTCTCCGACAGCGCCCGCTGCCAGGCGGCGAGGCGGTCGCCGGGTGCCGGTTCCCGGGTGGCACGGGACACCGCGGTCAGCATGGCGTCCCGCCCGCCCGTACCCGGTCCAGCCAGTCCGTCGGTGACAGCCCGAAGGAGTTGCGGAAGGCCTTGCCGAACCCGGCGGGGCTGGCGAAACCCCAGCGGCGGGCGACCTGGCCCAGGCTGACGGCTCCGGGCGGCTGGGCGGCGAGTTCCCTGCGGCACTCGTGCAGGCGCAGTTCGCGGATCCACTGGCACACCGTGGTGTCCTCGTCCTGGAACAGCCGGTGCAGATAGCGGACCGAGATGCCGTGGACCGCGGCGATGACGGAGGGGGTGAGTCCCGGGTCCGACAGATGCCAGCGGATGTACGTCTTGACGCGCAGCAGCAGGACGCTGTCGGCGCCCGGCAGCTCGGCGGGGTCCTCCCCCAGCTGGTCCGCCACGGTGGCGGCCACCAGGTCGATGACGCTCTCGGCCAGCCGCTCGGCCGTCGGTGTCGCATACGACTCGGAGGTGTCCGCCAGCCGCTCCAGCAAGGGCGCGAGCAGGGCGGGGAGCCCGCCGCTGGGGCGTACCGCGCGGCCGGTGAGCCGCCTTACGTCGGCCTCCGGAAGTTCCAGCAGCCGGCGCGGGATCGCGAAGATCTTCAGCCGGAAGCGTTCCGGGAAGGTGGCGCGGAACGGGCGCACGGTCTCGAAGATCCCGATGTCGCCGGTCCGCAACTCGGTGGTTCGGCCGTCCTGTTCGACCCGCGCGCGGCCGGTGCTCTGGACGGCGACGAAGACCTTGCGTCCGTCGCCGCGGGCGATGAAGCGCGGCGCCCGGTGGACCTGGCCGGGGTCGGCGTCCACCGTGGTGATCTCCAGATCCCCGAGCCGGTCGGTCCGCATTGTCGCGTCGTAGGTGCCGCCCCCGGTGGCGATGTCCATCCCCACCAGGGTGTCGAGCACGGCGTCGTGCCAGTAGTCCAGGCTCTCGCCCGGCGGCACCGAGCGGGTGGTCAGGACCCTGGCTCGGGCATGCGCCGAGGCGGTCGGACGCCGCCGTGTCTCCTCGTGGGAACCGGTCGCGATTGGCATGCCGCCAGCTTCGCCGGGCGAGGGGCGGCGGCGCATCAGTCGGCCGACTGGTCCTCGGTCGATTCCGGGCCCGTCAGGACAAACGGGCACGTAGGAACGCGCAACCCGTCAGGATCGCCGCCCGGGTGGGCATGCTGTCGGCGAGGGCGTGCAGCGCCACGAAGTCGTGGATCGTGCCGAGGAAGCGCACGGACAGCACGTCGACGCCGGCCTCGCTCAGCCGGCGCGCGTACTGCTCGCCCTCGTCGCGGGCCACATCGGCCTCGGCGGTGACGACCAGGGCCGGCGGCAGTCCGGCAAGTTGCTCCGTGCTGGCCCTCAGCGGCGCCGCGGTGGGTTCGGCGCGCCGGGCCTGGTCGGGGACATAGCGTGCCCAGTAGGCGCGTAGCGCCCGGCGGGTGAGCAGGTAGCCGGTGGCGAACCGCCGTTGCGAGGCGCTGTCGCAGCGGGCGTCGGTGAGCGGGTAGTAGAGCAGCTGCGCGGCGATCCGCGGCCCGTGCCGGGACTTCGCCAGCATCGTCACGGCGGCCGCCAGCGTGGCCCCGGCGCAGTCGCCCGCCACCGCCAGCCTGTCCGGGGCAAGGCCGAGTTCACCGGCCCGGCCGGCCGCCCAGGTCAGCAGGGCATAGCACTCCTCCAGTGCCAGCGGGTAGCGGGCCTCGGGGGTGCGGCTGTACTCGGGGACGAGCGCGCACACGCCCGCGCCGGTGACGAGTTCGCTGATGAGGCGGGCGTGGGTCTGTGCGTCGCCGAGCGTCCACCGGCCGCCGTGCACATACATCACGGCGGGCAGCGGGCCGGTCGCCCCCGCCGGGCGGACGGTCCAGAAGCCGAGCAGCCCCGACGGGCCGACGGGGGCCACGCGGAAGGACGCGTCCACGCCGAAGTCCCCGAACCGGTCGGCCTGGGTCTCCCGCAGCGCCCGCCGTGCCGCGTCCGGAGCGAGGTCGTCCAGGGCGGGCGGGGCGGCGGAGGCGGTGACCAGGCGCTGCACCACACGGTCGAGGACGACAGCCGTGTCCGCTGGTCCGGGCCTCATGCACGCTCCTCCGGCCGGCCTGCCGGCTTCCTCACCGGCCCTGCACCAGGTCGCGGAGCTGGTGGCGGCTGCTGATGCCGAGCTTGGGATAGACATTGTAGAGGTGCGAGCCGACCGTGCGCGGCGAGAGGAAGAGCCGTTCGCCGATCTCGCGGTTGGACAGGCCGCGTGCCACCAGCTGCACGATCTCGCGCTGCTGTGCCGTCAGCTGTTCCAGCGGGCCGCCGGCTTCGGGGGCGGGTGCGGCTCCGCTGGCGCGCAGTTCGCGGCGGGCGGCGTCCGCGAGGGGGCCGGCGCCGAGGTGTTCGGCGGTCTCCAGGACCGTGGTCAGCTGCCGGCGCGCCTCCAGGGTACGGCGGCAACGGCGCAGCCACAGGGCGTAGTTGAGGCGGACGTGGCCGCACTCCCACGGCCAGCGGTTCGCCGCGTGGTTGACCAGGGCGAGCTGGAAGTGCTCCTCGGCCTCGTCGTCCGGGCCGAGGAGGGCGGTCGCGTGGTGCAGGAGCAGCGTCATCCTGGTGCTCGGCCGGTCCCCCTGCTCCTCCCGCACCCGCGCCAGGATCGGCAGCGCCTCGGCCGGCCGGCCGGTCCGCTGGGCCGCGACGGCGAGTTCGGCGATGCTCCGGGGCGACAGGAAGGGGTGCAGTGGCGAGCCGTCGGCGGTGAACAGCTCGCGCAGCTGCCGCCAGCCATCGTCCCAGTCCCCGCGCGCGATGGCGGCAAGGCCGTGGGCGCGCAGCAGGCGGGCGTGGGTGGCCCGGTTCTCCTGCAGGCTGACGGTGCTCCAGACGGCAGGGGTGAGCCAGGGCTCCGGGGGGAGGGTTCCGCGCAGCGCCCGCAGGGTCAGCGCCTGCGTCTCCAGATCCGCGTGGAGGCGTGGCAGACGCAGCACCGCGGCCTCGGTCATGGCGTTCTGGATCACGTCCTGTGCCTCGCTGAACCGTCCGATGGCCAGGAGGGTGTCCACGAAGCCGAGGACCGACCAGCCGCGCAGACCGAAGGCGCGGGCGACGCGCAGCCGGTCGTCGGCCATGCGGGACTGCCCCAGGTCCAGGTCGGCCTCGTCCGCGTGGTGGGCCACCGCGGCAGCGGCGAGCCGGCCGGCCGGCGCGTCGGGGCCGCCGAGCGGCGCGCGGGGCGGCCGACCGAGGCCGCGCAGTGCACCGGTGGCGGTCTCGGGCCGGGCGACCACGGCAACCAGCGCGTCCATGGCCCGCCGACTGTCCGGTGTGTCCAGTCCCCCGAGGGGTCCGGCCGCACCGGGGTGCCATCGCCCGCCCCCGCCGCCCCCCTGGTCGCCCGGTATGCCCAGACGCCCGAGGGACCCGGCCACACCAGGATCCCCCCGCTCGCCCACGTCGACCCCCTGGGTGTCCGACGCCCCCACGCGGCCAAGAGACCCGGCCACACCAGGACGCCCCCGCTCGCCCGCGTCAGCCCCCTCGGGGCCCAGTGCGCCCACACGCCCGACGGGTCCCGCCACACCAGAGTGCGCCTGCTTGCCCCCGTCACCCCGCAATATGCCCTCCGTGCCCGGATCCCCGAGAGGCCCGGGCGCGGTCGGGTGGCCTCGCTCGGGCCCGGCGGCCCGGTGGGCCCGTTCGAGCAGTGTGGGTAGGGACGCGCGGTGCTCGGGCAGGCCGGACTGGGCGGCGATGGCCGCCGCCAGCGCCGTCAGTGCGAGCGCGAGCGGTGCGCTGACCAAGGGAAAGTACTCCGAGGCGGCGGCCAGCAGGTCGAAGGCCTCGCGCTGGGCGGACTCGTAGGAGAGGACGGAGGCCAGGGCACCGGCCGCGACACAGACGAACTCCGGCTCGGCGGATTCCTGGAGGAGCCGGCCGAACAGGTCCCGTACCCAGTCGGGGTCGCCCACCGTCTGCGCCGCCGTCAGCGCCTCGGCCAGCCGGCGGGCGTGGGCCGGCCGCCCGGGGGTGAGCCGGGCCGCCTGTTCCAGGGCGCGGGCGGCCCGTACGGCGTCCCCGCACCGCCAGGCGGAGGTCTCCAGCCCGGCGGCGACGAACGCGTTGGCGCCCACGGTGGCGGCTGCCAGGTGCCTGGCCCTGACCTCCGGCAGTACGGCGACCTTGGCAAGGTCCCGGTGGGCCTGCTGGCGCTCGCCCGCGGGTTGCCGCAGATATGCGGACGACCGCGCCAGCGGATGCCGGAAGACGAGCCGGTCCTCGACCAGCGAGACGAGTCCGGCGGTCTCCGCCGGGGCCCACACCGCGAGGTCGCCGGTGTCCAGGGCTGTCATGACGGCGGCGACGGTCTCGCCGGGTCCGGCGGCCGCCGCGTACAGCAGGGCGCGGCGGGTGTCGGCGGGGAGCGCGTCGAGTCGTACGCCGAAGACGGGCTCGGCGGGCGCGCGCCGCACCGCTCCGGCGGGGCCGGGTGCGGCGCGGCTCAGTTCGACGAGGGCCAGCGGGTTGCCCTCGGCCTCCGCCAGGATCTCCAGCCGGTGTCTGCCGGTGGGCGGCGCCGGCTGCCGGTCGAGGAGCGCGGCGGCCGAGGCGTCGTCCAGCGGGCCCAGGCTCAGGGTCTCGGTGCCGGGCGGCAGACCGGGCAGGGCGGTCTCGTGGCGTGCGGCGAGCAGCACCGTCAGCGGGCGGCCGGCCAGCAGCCGGGCGGCGGCGGACAGTGCCTCCAGGGTGGCACGGTCGCACAGGTCGGCGTCGTCCACGCACACCAGCACCGGCCGCGCGGCGGCGAGCCGGTCGAGCAGCGCGGTCAGCGCCGCCCGCAGCTCCCCCTCGTCCGGCGTCTCGTCTCCGTGGAGTACGGCGGTCAGCACCCGGTGCGGCACGGCGGGCAGGGCGGCCACCTCGTCGAGAACCGGCGGCGCCAGCAGCTGCTGGAGGCAGGCCCGGGCATGCTGTGGGTCACCGGCCCAGCCCTGTGCCGAGAGCACCGACACGCCCTCGCCGGCGGCCAGTTCACGAACGCGCCGCAGCAGAGCCGTGCGTCCGATCCCCTCCTCGCCGAGGACCAGCAGGATCTGGGGAGTGCCGAGCTCGCGTGTCACGCACCGCAGGAGCCGCTCGATCTCGCCGTCCCGGCCCAGAACGACGGCCTCGGCGCCGATCGCGGACTGCTGGGGTGGCTGGACCGTCATGCACATACTCCCCTGGCGGTGGACGTTCTCCCTGGCCAGGGACATCGTCGCGCACACCGGGCAGTCACGCTTCTGTCACATGACCAGTCACCCGCGGCCGCTGCCGTAAGGACGGCCGCTGGCAGGATGGCCGTATCAGGAGCCCGGCCCCTCGACCACAAGGACCGCTCATGCACACCGGCACCGACCGTCCCGCCGATCCGGCCGTCCTGGGCCGGGCCGCCGAACTGGCCCGGCTGGACCGGCTGCTCGAGGCGGTGGACGGCGGCGGTCCCCAGGTGCTGGTGCTGACCGGGGAACCGGGGGCGGGCAAGAGCACCCTCGTCGACCGGGCGGCCGAGCGGGGGCGGTCCCTGGGCCTCGGGATTTTGCGGGTGCGCGGCAGCGAGGGCGAGGCCGGCCTCGGTCTGTCGGGCGTGCACCAGCTGCTGCATCCGCTGCTGCCCGGCGACGGTCTGCCCGCGGCGCAGCGGGAGGCCCTGGAGCAGGCCTTCGGGCCGGGGGCGGCGGAGTACGAACTGCGACTCGACCAGCTGTCTTTGTGCGTCAGTGTGCTCGGGCTGATCGCCGAGGCCGCGACGCGCCGGCCGCTGCTCCTGCTGGTGGACGACGCCCAGTGGCTGGACCTCGGCTCGGTGGACGTGCTGGCCTTTCTGGCCCGGCGGCTGGAGGGAAAGCCGGTGGTGATGCTCCTGGCCGCCCGTGAGGAGAGCGTGCCGGCCCGTTTCGACCGGGACTTTCCGCAGGTGACGGTGGGCCCGCTGAGCCGGACCGCGGCCGGGCAGCTGCTGGACGCGCAGCCGGATCCGCCCCGGGGCAAGGCGCGCGCGGAGATCCTCCAGCAGGCGGCCGGCAATCCGCTGGCCCTCATCGAGCTGCCGCGCGCCCTGGCCAGGGGCGGATCCGGGGGCGCTGGAGGTGCCGGGGGCGCGGCTCTTCCGCTCACCGCGCGGCTGGAGAACCTGTTCGCCGCCGATCTGCCGAGCCTGCCCGCGCCCACCCGGGAGGCCCTGCTGCTGGTGGCCGCGGCGGGCACGGCGGAGCTGACCGACCTCATCCGTGCCGCCCCGGAACTGGACGTCGTCCGGGCCCTGGACCCGGCCGAGCGCGTCGGCCTGGTCCGGGTGGCGGACGGCCGGGTGCTGCCGCGGCACCCGCTGGTCCGCTCGGCCGTCTACCACGCGGCCTCCTTCCACGAGCGCCGGCGGGCCCATCTGGCCCTGGCCGCGGCGCTCACCGGGGAGCCGGACCGCCGCGCCTGGCATCTGGCCGCCGCGGCGACCGGCCAGGACGCGGAGGTCGCCGACGCCCTGGCCGAGAGCGCCGAGCGGGCCCGTGGCCGGGGCGGTTACGCGGCGGCCGCGACCGCGCTGGAACGCGCCGCCGAGCTGACCCCGGCTCCGGAGCTGCGCGCCCGGCGGCTGCTGACGGCCGCGCAGTCGGCGATGTTCGCCGGTCATCCGCAGTGGGTCGGCGAGATGAGCGGCCGGGTCGGCGATCTGACCGAGGATCCCCGGCTGCGCGCCGAGGCCTCGCTGCTGGGCGGCTGGGCCCTCGGGGTCACGCTCCGCCACGAGGACGCGCTGGCGCTGCTGCTGGGCGTCGCCGAGGCCACCGCGGCGTCGGCTCCGGGACTGGCCCAGGGCGCCCTGAGCACCGCCGCGACGTCCGTGTACAACTCGGGCGCGCCGTACTACCGCGCGGAACTGGGCCGGATCGGCGAGCTGATCGACGGGGACGGCGATCCGGCCGGCCGCTCCTGGGCCCTGGCGGTCGTCGACCCCCATCGTGAACGGCCGCTGCTCATGGGGCACTTGGCGGAGGGACTGGCCGCGCTGGCACGGGAGGAGACCCTCGGGAACCTCACGGCGCTGGGCGGGACGACCTGGCTCCTGGACGAGACCGAGCAGGCCGTACGCATTCTCGGCCGCACCATCGACGTCCTGCGCCGCGCGGGCAGCGCGGGTACGAACGCGACCGTGACCCAGGCGCTCGCCCTCGCCCTGTTCGAGAACGGCTCGTGGACGGCGGCGGAGGAGGCGGCCGATGAGGCGTTCTGGATGGCGACGGAGGCGGGCGCCGACAACGTGACCGTGGGCGCCCGCGTCCTGCGGGCCACGCTGTGCGCGCTGCGGGGCGACCCGGCGGCGGCGCGGACCCGGGCGATGGAGGCCGTACGCGAGGTGGACCTGCGCAAGTCCCTGAGCCTCCAGGTCCGCCACCGGTACGCCCTCGGCATGGCCGCGTTCGTCGCCGGGGACCACGCCGGCGCCTATGACCAACTGCGCGCGGCCTTCACCCGCGACTTCCGCCCCGCCCCCGTCCACTACCACGCCTCGCTCTACTGCCTGGGCGACCTGGCCGCCGCGGCGGTCCGCGCCGGGCGGGCGGACGACGCGCGCACGGTGGTCGACGGTGTGGCGCAGGACCTGAAGCCCGACCCCTCCCCGCGCCTGGCCGCCGTACTCCACCGGGCCACCGCCCTGCTGACCGACACCGACGACGCCGAGCAGCACTTCCGGGCCGCCGTGGACGGCTCCGGCACCGACTGCTGGCCCTTCGAGAAGGCCCTGGCCCACCTGGACTTCGGCGAGTGGCTGCGCCGGCGCCGCCGCGGTGCCGAGGCCCGCCGGCAGCTCGGCGCGGCACTGGAATGCTTCGAGCGACTCGACGCCCGTCCCTGGACCGAGCGCGCGGCGGCGGAACTGCGGGCTGCGGGTACGGCGGCGGGTACGGCGCTGGGCACGGCTCCGGCCGGTGAACTCACCCCGCAGGAACGCCAGATCGCCGAACTGGCCGCCCAGGGCCTGACCAACCGCGGCATCGCGGCCTGTCTCTATCTCTCGCCCCGCACGGTCGGCTACCACCTGCACAAGATCTTCCCCAAGCTGGGCATCACGGCAAGGGCCCAGCTCCGGGACGCGCTCACCGCGGAGGGAGACGCCGGCGCCTGAGGCGCCCTGCGCGGCCCCGGTTCTGGGCGACGAGGTCGAGTTCGGCCATCGCGAGAACTCCCCGGAAGCGGCGCTGACGGGGCTCGAAGCGCCCGGCCCTCGTCAGACCGTCCTCGATGTCGCTGACGGCCTCCTCCAGCAGGCGTTCGACCAGGTCGGTGAGGCCCGGTTCGACCACCGCGGCATCGCGGCCGACGCGGATGATCGGCCGGATACCCGGCCAGCTGTCGGCGGCCTGCCGCAGCCAGGCCGTGATCGCCTCCGGCGTCCCGTCGGCGGTCGCGATGTCGTCGACGGTGGTGGCGTACCCCTTGGACTTGAACAGTTCGAGCCGAAACAGTGGGCCGCTCAATGACGTGTCCGTTCAGTCGATGCCGGGTCCTGCCAGGGTGCAGGCGGCGGCCACGGCGCCATCGGCCCCGCCACGGTGCGTCGCTCCCGGTGACCGACGGCTCTCATCGTCCATGAGCCGGGGGCACCGGTGCGTGCGGTTGTCGTCCGTCCTGTGGCACGGGATGCTGAGGGAGCACGAAGGGAAGCGGTGCCATGGATCGTTTTCCGAATGCTCCCAACGTCGATTTCCACAGTCCTCTGGACCTCACCAGGGCCGCCGCCGCGGTACTGGACGCGGAAGGCCGTATCTCGGGGTGGAGCACTTCGGCCCAGCGGCTCCTCGGGCATCTGCCTGAGGACGTGCTCGGCCGGTCGGCCGAGCGGCTGCTGGCGGCGGCCCCGGGGCCGCGGCTGTCCGCTTTCTGCAAGGCGCACAGCCCCCGCAGCACGGTCCTGGACCTCTGCTGCCGGGACGGACACAACCTGCGCGCCGCTGTGACGTTCAGTCCGCTGGTGCACAGGGGCGTCGCCGCGACCGTCGTGGTCGCGGCGGACCTGGCGGCCCTGCGCGGCTGGGAGGCCCAGCTGGCGATGTTGCAGGGACTGGCGACCGAGTCCTCCGTGGGCCTGACGATCTTCGACACGGACATGCGCGTCGTCTGGGGGAACGCCTCCACCGATCAGGAGCTGGCGGGGGTCGCCCAGTACGTCGGCCGCCCCGCCTCGGCTCTCTTTCCCGAGGGCGAGTTCATCTCCCGCCATCACCCCCCGGACGAGGACCAGGTGATGGAACAGGTGCTGAAGACGGGGGAACCCATTCTCGGCATGCACTATCGCGGGCGGGCCCCCGCCGACCCGGTGCGCGAGCACGTCTGGTCCTGCTCGTACTACCGGCTGGTGGACGCCAGGGGCGAACCGCTGGGTCTGTTCGAGGAGTCCCTGGACATCACCGACCGCTACCGCGCCCAGGAACGGTTGTCGCTGCTCGTACGGGCCGGAAAGCGCATCGGTGCCTCGCTGGACGTGCGGCGCACGGCCGCGGAGCTGGCCGACGTGGCGGTGCCGCAGCTGGCCGACGAGGTGCTGGTGGATCTGCCGCCGGCGGTCATCGAGGGACGGCAGCCGCCGACCGGCTCGGCGCCCGGCCACAGCCTGTTGCGGATGCACGGCCGTACCCCGGAGGAGTTCCGGACCAGTCCCGTCTCCTATCCGCCGTCGTCACCGCAGGCCCTGAGCCTGGCCACCAGCCGCCCCGTCGTCGACGCCTCCCCACCACCGGGAGAAGGGGTGTCGGCCGCCCGGCGCTGCGACCTCTTCGTCCCGCTGCTCGCCCGCGACGCGGTGCTGGGCCTCGCCACCTTCCGGCGCAGCGACAACCCCGACCCCTTCGGGCCCGAGGAGCAGACGCTCGCCGTGGAACTGGCCGAGCGGGCCGCGGTCGGCATCGACAACGCCCGCCGTTACACCAGCCAGCACGCGGCGGCGCTGGTGCTGCAGCGAAGCCTGCTGCCCCGGCATCTGCCCGAGCAGACCGCGGTCGAGGCGGCGTACCGCTACCTGCCCGCCGACAGCCGGGTCGGGGTGGGCGGCGACTGGTTCGACCTGATCCCGCTGTCCGGCGCCAGGGTGGGGCTGACCGTCGGCGACGTGGTCGGCCACGGCGTGCACGCGGCCGCGACCATGGGCCGGCTGCGCGCCACCGTACGGACCCTGGCACTGCTGGATCTGGACCCGGCCGAGTTGCTCACCCGGCTGGACGGCCTGGTCGCGCAGGACTCGGAACCCAACGCGGCCGGCGGGCTGAGCGACGAGGCGCTCGGTGTGACCTGCCTCTACGCGATCTACGACCCGGTCGGCGGCCGCTGTGTCTGGGCGAGCGCCGGCCATCCCCCGCCGATCGTGGCCGACGCGAGCGGCTCGGTGGCCCCGTCCGCGCTGGCGCCGGGGCCTCCCCTGGGGCTGGGCAGCCTGCCGTACGAGAACGTCGAGCTGAGTCTGTCCGAGGGCAGCGTGATGGCGTTCTTCACCGACGGTGTCGTGGAGGACAGGCGCACCGACATCGACAGCGGGATCGACCGCCTCGCCCATGTGCTCACCTGGCAGCGCTGCCCGCTGGAGGAACTGTGCGACCGGGCGATGTCGACCCTGCCGCCCGGCCCGCAGGCGGACGACGCCACGCTGTTGCTCATCCGCACCCGGCGGCTCGGCGCCGACCACGTGGCGGACCTGCAACTGCCGCCCGACCCGGCCATGGTGGCGCACGCCCGCACGGACACCGAGCGCCAGTTGGAGGACTGGGGCCTGTCCGAACTGTCGTTCACCGCCGCGCTCGTGGTGAGCGAACTGGTCACCAACAGCATCCGGTACGCGCCCGGCCCCGTGATGCTACGGCTGATCAGGGACCGCGGTCTGCTCTGCGAGGTCTCCGACCACGCACACACGGCGCCTCATCTGCGACGCGCCCGCCGCGACGACGAGGGAGGCCGCGGCCTGTTCCTCGTCGCCCAGGTGTCCCAACGCTGGGGCACGCGCTACACCGCGTCCGGAAAGACCATCTGGGCGGAACTGGCCCTGCCCTAGGCCTGTCTGCCAATTCCCGTCGTCGCCCGGGGGGGGGCGGCCTCGCGGCGTCAGGTGCGTGCTCTGGGGGTCCCCCCGGCCGGAGGCTGTGGGAGTGCCGGGCGTAGGCCTCGTACCGGACGTACTCGGGTCGGCGCCCGATGCGGCGAGAGTGCGTGCATGGCGCCGCGAGGCAGACGGGAACTGTCAGGCAGCCCTAGCGCTCAGTCCGGGGACCCCAGGTGCAGCAAGGCGCCGCCGACAGCCGGTCGCTGCCGATGCCCGCCGTACCCGGCGCACGGCCGCCGGTAAGGGCCGGAGGCGGGGACATGGCAGGAGGTCGCGCGTGCTCCATCGCGCGTGCCCGCCCCGCCCCCGACTGCAACTCGCGTACCCCTGACGCGGTTTGCGACACCTATGGTGCCGTATGTCCTCTTACGGGTCCGAACGCCTACGCGTACGGCATGCGCACGGGGCCCGGCCGATGTCGGCCGGGCCCCGTGACGAGGACGCGCGTGCGGGTCAGATCACCATCGGTACCAGCGCCCTCGCCCCCCACCGGCATTGGTGGAGCGCATGACGAACCCGAGAAGCCACAGCACCAGGACGACGACGGCGACCCACCAAAGGATCTTGATGGCGAAGCCGGCGCCGAAGAGGAGCAGTGCAAGGAGCAGAACTAGCAGCAGGGGAACCATGTTTATCAACCTCCTGCAGCCCGTGTGCCCTGCAATTCCGCCTTCATTCACCAACGGCGCTTTGTTTGTGCAGGGAATGCCGGGGCACACGGGTTACCGCGACAGCGACGCACGACCTATCAGGAGGTGCTCTTCCATGACTGCCGGCGAGAAGGCCAAGGCAAAGACCGAGCAGGCCGAGGGCAAGGCCAAGGAAGCCGTGGGAAACGCTATCGGGAACGAGCGTATGACAGCTGAGGGACAGGCGGAAAAGAGCACAGGTGATGCTCGCGAGGCCAAGGAAAAGGCCAAGGACGTGTTCAAGCACTGACTCCGCATTCTCCAGCGAGAATTCGAAAAAGGGGCCTGCCCGGCGTGATTCCGGGCAGGCCCCTTTTTTTCGGTCACCGTCGTCGTCTGCTGTGGCTGTCCAACCTTGCTCTTCTGATGGGCGCTCAGTCCGATGTGGGGCCGGCGAAGCCCACGGTTCGCGCAGACCCGTGACCGGCAGCGCTTCCGGACGAACGACGATGCCCCTCGACTCGGCCCGTACTCGGGCGACTTCCCGTCGAGGGGCAACCCTCCTTCGCCCCAAGGGCATGGACCTGCGGAGAGCGTCAGGTGGTGCTGAGCATGCCTTGGCGCAGGCGGGCCAGGAGACGGGTGATCAGCCGGGAGACGTGCATCTGGGAGACGCCGAGACGTTCGCCGATCTGGGCCTGGGTGAGTTCCTCCACGAACCGCCAGTGGATGATCTTGCGGTCCCGTTCGTCGAGTTCCGCGATCATCGGGGCCAGGGCGTGAAAGTCCTCGATCAGGCCGAGGGCGGCGTCCTCGTCGCCGATGAAGTCCGCCAGCGCGGCCTCGCCGTCCTCACTGCCGTTGATCGCCGCGTCCAGGGAGGCCGACTTGTAGCCGTTGGAGGCCAGCCGGGCCTCGACGACCTCGTCCTCAGGAAGGCTCATCAGCTCGGAAAGCTCTTTGGTCGTCGGTGTCCGGCCCAGTCGGCTGCGCAGTTCCTCGTTGGCACGGGCGAGTTGGACGCGGGCTTCCTGGAGCCGGCGCGGGACGTGCACGGCCCAGGACGTGTCGCGGAAGAACCGCTTGATCTCCCCCACGATGTACGGCACGGCGAAAGAGGTGAACTCGACCTCGCGGGACAGCTCGAACCGGTCGATCGCCTTGATGAGCCCGATCATGCCGACCTGGACGATGTCCTCCATCTCGTCCGCCCCCCGGCTGCGGAACCGGCCGGCCGCGTAGCGGACCAGGGACATGTTCATCTCGATCAGCGTGTTGCGCGCGTACTGATACTCGGGAGTGCCCTCCTCCAGCACCGCCAGCTGGTCGAAGAACAGCTTCGAGAGTTCCCGCGCGTCCTTCGGCGCGACCTTGGAGGGGTCCGCCACCTCCGGAAGGTCCACCATCTGCCCAGTGGTCTGCGCGGTCGTGGCCATCATGTGCCCTCCCAGTCGATCGGCCTCGTCGTCGCCGGTCCATCGTCCGGCAAGCAGGCGACTACCCCGGTGGCCGACCGGCATTCCTCGAACTTCTGTCAGTCCCCGCCCGGTTCTCCGTGGCTGCGTACGATTTCCTTCATCTTGGCCACCGCGAACCCCCAGCCCTGTTCGACGGTCGGCTTGGCCGGCACGGCGATCTCGTCGGGGTTGGTGAGGACGTCGAGCAGGACCGGGCCCGGAGTGCGGAAGGCGCGTCGCACGGCGCTCTCCACGTCGCCCGGATCGGTCACGCGGATGCCGGTGATGCCCATGGCTTCGGCTACGGCGGCGAAGTCGGGGTTGTCGAGCACGGTGCCGAACTCGGGCAGTCCGGCCTGCTCCTGTTCGAGTTTCACCATGCCCAGCCGGCGGTTGTCGAAGACGACGAGCTTCACGGGAAGGCGGTACGTCTTCAGGGTCATGAGGTCGCCGAGGAGCATGCTCAGTCCGCCGTCGCCGCAGAAGGCCACGACCTGGCGCTCGCGGTCCAGGCTCTGGGCGCCCAGAGCCTGGGGCATGGCGTTGGCCATCGAGCCGAGGTTGTAGGAGCCGATGAGGCGTCGCTCGCCGCGCATCTCGACGAAGCGGGACAGCCACACCGTGGCCATGCCCGTGTCGGAGGTGAAGACGGCGTCGTCGGCGGCGATCCGGTCGACGGCCGCGGCCAGTGCTTCCGGGCGGATGTCGTGGGCACGGTTGTCCAGCGCGGAGCGGATGCGGCCGGCGACGCCCTTGTCGTGCGACGGGTCGGCGAGCCGGGCCTGACCTGTGCGCCACTGGGTGAAGCGTTCACGCGCCTTCTCCAGGTGCGAGCGGTCACGCGCGCCCCGGGACCCGGCAGGCGCGGCGGTGAGCTGGCCCAGGAGGTCGCGTACGGTGGCGCCGGTGTCCCCCACGAGCCCGACGTCGACGGGTACCCGGCGTCCGATGTGGGTGGCCTCGGTGTCCACCTGGATCACGGTCCGGCCCTCGGGATACCAGTCCCGGTAGGGGAAGTCGGTGCCGAGCAGCAGGAGGGTGTCCGCGTCCTGGAGGGCCGCCGCGGCGGCGGGGTTGCCGATCAGTCCCGTCTGGCCGACCTGGAAGGAGTTGTGGTCGCCCTCGAAGCCCGCCTTGGCCTTCAGCGTGAGCACCATCGGTGCGGCCAGGCGGTCGGCGAGGGTGAGGACGTCCTCGCGGGCGGCCCGGGCGCCCTCGCCGACGAGCAGGGTGACCCGTTCGGAGCGGTCGAGGAGTTCCGCGGCGCGGCGGACGGCCGACCCGTCCGGCCGGCTCAGCGGAGCGTTCAGGGAGAAGCGGGCCGGCCGGTCGGCGGTCAGTTCCCGCTCGCCCAGGTCGCCCGGCACGGTGAGGACGGCGACGCCCTTGCGGCCCAGTGCGTGACGCACCGCCGTCTCCAGCATCTGCGGAAGCTGGTCGGGAGAGGTGATGGTCGCGCGGAAGACGGCCACGTCGCTGAAGAGGGCGTCGTTGTCGACCTCCTGGAAGTAGTCGCTGCCGAGTTCGGGGAGCGGTACCTGACCGGCGATCGCCAGGACCGGGGCATGGCTCTTGGCCGCGTCGTACAGCCCGTTGAGAAGGTGGACGGAACCGGGTCCGACGGTGCCCATGCACACGCCGAGCGTGCCGGTGAGCTGTGACTGGGCGCTCGCGGCGAAGGCCGCCGCCTCCTCGTGCCTGCAGCCCACCCACTCCAGGCCGTCGGCGGTACGGATGGCGTCAGTAAGGGGATTGAGCGCATCTCCCACGACGCCGAACACCTGGCGCACGCCGAGCTCGCTCAGCGCGTCCACGATGACGCGGGCAACAGTACGGGCCACGTGAGTCCTCCAGGTCACACGGTGAAACGGTCAGGGTCGGCGGCCTTCCAGTCGGCCGCCCAGGAGTCCGGCGGCTCGGCCGGCAACTGCCCAGGCTCCAGCCACTCGTACAGCTCCTCGTAGGAGCGCTCGGTGAAGGGGTCCACGCGCTGGCGGAGCATGTGCGGACGCAGTTCCGCGGGATCGGTGACGCCCATGGACGCCATGATCTGCAGGGCGCCGGCCACGGTCGCCTCCTGGAAGCGCTGGACGCGCGCCGTCTTGTCACGCACGTCGAGGGCGCGGGCTCGGCGGGGGTCCTGGGTCGTGACGCCGGTGGGGCAGGTGTTCGTATGGCACTTCTGTGCCTGGATGCAGCCGACGGCGAACATCATCGCCCGTGCGGCGTTGCCGTAGTCGGCGCCCTGCACCATTCGTTTGACCAGGTCACTGCCGGTGGCGATCTTGCCGCTGGCGCCGATCCTGATCCGGTCGCGCAGGCCCGTGCCCACGAGGGCGTTGTGCACGGTGAGCAGACCCTCGGTGAGCGGGGTGCCCACATGGTCGGCGAACTCCAGCGGCGCCGCACCGGTCCCGCCCTCGGCGCCGTCCACCACGATGAAGTCAGGCGCCGTGCCCTCCTCCAGCATGGCCTTGCACACGGCCAGGAACTGCCGGCGCGAGCCCACACAGAGCTTGAACCCGGCGGGCTTGCCACCGGACAACTCACGCATGCGGGCGATGAAGCGGACGAGTTCCCGCGGGGTGGAGAACACCCGGTGGTACGGCGGGGAGACGACCGTCCGTCCCTCGGGCACGCCCCGGACCCGGGCGATCTCGGCATTCACCTTGGCTCCCGGCAGCACACCGCCGATGCCGGGTTTCGCGCCCTGCGACAGTTTCAGGGACACGCACTTGACGTGATCGTGTGCGGCCTTGTCGGCGAACTCGGCCGCGTCGAAATCGCCATTCTCGGTGCGGCAGCCGAAGTACCCGGTGCCGATCTCCCAGACGAGGTCGCCCCCCGGACGGAGGTGATATTCGGACAGACCGCCTTCACCGGTGTCCTGGGCGAAACCCCCGGCCGCGGCACCCCCGTTGAGCGCGAGGACGGCGTTGGCCGACAGCGAGCCGAAACTCATCGCCGAGACGTTCAGCAGTGCCATGTCGTACGGCCGGCCGCAGTCCGGGCCGCCGATCCGCACGCGCGGCGGGTTCTCCGGCACCGGGCAGGGCGCCATCGACGGCACCAGGAACTCGTGACCGGGCCGGTACACGTCCCGTTCGGTGCCGTACGGCTCCTCCGCGTCGGTGCCCTTGGCGCGCTCGTAGACGATGCTGCGCACGTCCCGGTCGAAGGGGCGCCCGTCATAGTTCCGTTCGATGAAGTACTGCTGCAGCTCCGGGCGTATGCGCTCCATGAGGAAGCGGGCATGGCCGAGCACGGGATAGTTGCGCAGCACCGAGTGCCGGCGCTGCAGCAGGTCCCAGGCGCCCAGCACACCCACGAACGTGAGCGGAAGGGCCGCGAACCACCAGTAGGGCGAGGCCCCGAGGGCAGCAGCCAAGGCCCCGAGAGCGGTCACCAGAGTCAGGACGACGATTCCAACGCGTGTCACCCCTGACGCATTGCCCGGTTTTCGATCGCCATGCACGACAACCGCGCACCGGAGGGACACAGGTCCCGAACCGAATGCCTGGCCGGCCCGCGCCCGGTGCCCTGGGGCGGGTGCCGTCCTGGTCGATACGGTGTGCGTCGCAGGGATCAGGCTGCTGATCTTGCGGGCCAGGACCTCGGTGTTGCCGACCTGCAGGGTGGTGCGTAGGTCATGCGTCGAGGCGGTGCTTGGCGAGCCGGATGACGTTCTCCGGGTCGCGGTGGTCGAAGAACAGCGAGCTGCCGGTGTCGAGGGTGGCGATCTGCGCCATCTGCCCGTCGGTGAGCTGGAAGTCGAACACGTCGAAGTTCTCAGCCATCCGTTCGGGCCGGACGGACTTGGGGATGGCGATGACGCCGCGCTGGGTGAGCCAGCGCAGCACGACCTGCGCGACCGACTTGTCGTACTGCTTGCCGATCTCGGCCAGCAACGGGTTGGTGAACAGGTCGTTCCTGCCTTCGGCGAAGCCGCCCCAGGACTGGATCTGCACGCCGTGCTCGCGCATCAGGTCCTGGTAGTCGGCGCGTTGGAAGAAGGGGTGGGTCTCGATCTGGTTGACCGCCGGGGTGATCTCGTTGTTGACGATCAGGTCGAGCAGCCGGTCGGGGTAGAAGTTGGCGACCCCGATCGCCCCCGCTGCGCCTTCGCGGTTGAGGGCTTCCATGGCGCGCCACTGGCCGTAGACGTCGCCGAACGGCTGGTGCATGAGGTACAGGTCGAGGTGGTCCAGCCCGAGCTTGGTCAGCGAGGTGTCGAACGCGCGCCTGGTGTTGTCCTCGGCCGGGGCGTCCTGGATCCACAGCTTGGTGGTTACGAACAGTTCCTCGCGCGGGATGCCGCTGGACTTGACGGCGCGGCCTACGGCCTCCTCGTTGCCGTAGGCGGCGGCGGTGTCCAGCAGACGGTATCCGGCGGCCAGCGCGTCGGAGACGGCGCGCTCGGTGTCCTCGGCGGGGATCTGGTAGACGCCGAAGCCGAGGAGCGGTATCTCGACGCCGTTGTTCAAGGTCACGTACTGCATGGGGAAGTCCTTTGCGGGGCGGACGAGTTGGGAGTCAGGGGCGGATGAGGGCCTTGAGGACCTGGCGGTCGGCCATGGCCCGGTAGGCGTCGGGGGTCTGGTCGAGGGGGAAGGTGTGGTCGAAGACGCGGCCGGGGGCGATGGTGCCGTCGAGCACCTCGGGCAGCAGCTGCTCGATGTAGGCGCGGGCGGGGCTGGCGCCGCCGGTCAGGGTGATGTTCCGCATGAAGACGGCCGGGCCGATCGGGCCCTGCTCGTACTGGGGGACGCCGAGGCGGCTGATGGTGCCGCCGTCCAGGACCGTGCCGAGCGCGGTGTCGAGGGCCGGGCGGGTGCCGACGGCCTCGATCACCTTGTCCACGCCGCCGGTCAGGTCACGAATGCGGGCGATGCCCTCCTCGCCGCGTTCGGCGACCACGTCGGTGGCGCCGAAGTGACGGCCCAGTGTGGTGCGGGCTTCGTGGCGGCCGGCGAGCACGATCCGTTCGGCGCCGAGCCGCTTGGCGGCGATCACCGCGCACAGGCCGACCGCGCCGTCCCCGACGACCAGCACCAAGTCGCCGCGGCGGACGCAGGCGGTGACGGCGCCGTGGTGGCCGGTGGTCATCACGTCCGACAGCGCCAGCAGGGACGGCAGGAGCGCGGAGTCGGCGGCCACCGGCAGCCTCACCAGAGTGCCGTCCGCGTACGGGACACGGACGGCTTCGCCTTGACCGCCGTCCACGCCGTCGAAGCCGTACCGGCCGCCGTTGCGGCAGGAGATGTGCAGGCCCTTGGCGCAGTAGTCGCAGGTGTTGTCGCTGTAGGTGAATGGGGCGACGACCAGGTCACCGGTCTTCAGGCCGGTCACGTCCGCGCCGGTCTCCTCGACAATGCCGAGGAACTCGTGCCCCATGGGGCGGCCGGTGTCGGTGGCGGGCATCGAGGCGTAGGGCCACAGGTCGCTGCCGCATACGCAGGCGGCGAGCGTGCGGACCACGGCGTCCGTCGAGTCGACGATCTTCGGGTCGGGCCGGTCCTCGACGCGGACGTCGCCGGCTCCGTACATCACTGCTGCGCGCATGAGGGTGTTACTCCGAACGGGGGTCGTGCTGGGGCGGGACGACGGGTGTCAGCGTTCGAGCATGCGGGCCTGGGTCTCGGTGTGGGTGGCGCCGGCGGCGGGCGGCAGGCTGGCGAGCCGGTCGAGCTGCTCGGCGGTCAGCGTGACGGCGTCGGCGGCAGTGTTCTCCTCGACGCGGGCCACGCGCTTGGTGCCGGGGATCGGGGCGATGTCGTCGCCCTGGGCGAGCAGCCAGGCCAGCGCCACCTGACCGGGCGTGGCACCGGCCTCATCGGCCAGGTTCTTGACCTCGTCGGCCAGCGCCAGGTTGTGCTGGAAGTTCTCGCCGGTGAAGCGGGGGTTGTCGCGCCGGAAGTCGTTCTCGTCGAACTGGTCGGTGGAGCGCACGGCGCCGGTCAGGAAACCGCGGCCCAGCGGGGAGAACGGCACGAGGCCGATGTGCAGCTCCCGCAGAACGGGCAGCACGCGCTCCTCGATCCCGCGCGTGAACAGCGAGTACTCGGACTGCACCGCGGTGACGGGCTGCACGGCGTGGGCGCGGCGGATCGTGTCCGGGCCGGCTTCGGACAGCCCGAAGGCACGCACCTTGCCCTCGGCGATCAGCTCGCCCACGGCGCCTGCGGTCTCCTCGATCGGCGTATTCGGGTCGACGCGGTGCTGGTAGTACAGGTCGATGTGGTCGGTGCCCAGCCGCTTGAGGGAGCCCTCGACGGCGGTGCGTATGTTGGCCGGACTGGAGTCCAGGTTCCACGGACCGTCGCCGCCGTGCGAGACCAGACCGAACTTGGTGGCCAGCACCACCTTGTCCCGGCGTCCCTTCAGCGCCCGTCCGAGCAGCTCCTCGTTGATGTAAGGGCCGTAGATCTCGGCGGTGTCGATGAGCGTGACACCCAGCTCCAGGGCCCGGTGCACGGTCCTGATCGACTCCGCATCGTCGGTGCCGGAACCGGTGTAGCCGTGGGACATTCCCATGGCACCCAGGCCGATCCGGGAAACCTCCAGGTCACGCAGCTTGATGTAGCGCATGTCGCCCTCTCCGTCTCGTGGCGTCGCCCGGCACTCTCACTCTCGCCCGACCCTCCAGACCGTGCCTGCGGCGGCTCTGGCCGGTCGGGGTACCGGCGTCTTGCTCCTTCACACCTTCACCCGGATGGTGCCCCTGTGGCAGGGCGGGCTCTTCGGGGGTAATGGCAGGGCCCCCCTCTCGCCCGCATGTGGGGGGATCAGCGGGTGAGACTTGAGGCATGGCATCCGAGAGCGCGCACAGCGAGGGCGCCGAGCTGGGCCGCTACCTGCGCGCCCGCCGCACCCAGACCAGCCCCGAACACGCCGGCCTCACCGTCGGCGCCGGCATCCGCCGCACCCCCGGCCTGCGCCGCGAGGAACTGGCCACCCTCGCCGGCATCAGCATCGACTACTACGTACGCCTGGAACGCGGCAAGGAGACCCGGCCCAGCCCCGCCGTCCTGGACTCACTCGCCCGCGCCCTGCGCATGGACGACCAAGAACACCAGCACCTGCGCGAGCTCGCCGCCCGCGCCGCCCGCTACGTTTCCGAACCCCCGCCCGCGCCCAGCCGCACCGTGCGCCCCCACCTGAGGCTGCTGCTGGAGTCACTGCGCCCGAACCCGGCCTACGTCATCAGCCGCAGCATGGACGTGCTGGCCTGGAACCCCGGCGGCCTCGCCCTCTACGCCGGCCTTGACGACTGGTCCGCCAAGCACCGCAACCTCGCCCGCTACCTCTTCCTGCACTCCGCAGCCCGGGATCTGTTCACCGACTGGGACCGACGGGTCACCGCCTGCGTCGCCCGCCTGCGCGCCACCGCCGGAACCGCTCCCGACGCCCCCGACCTCACCCACCTCGTCGGCGAACTCCTCGTCAAGAGCCCCGACTTCGCCGGGCTGTGGGAGCGCTACGAAGCAACCGGACGCAAGCCCGCACAGAAGACCTTCCAGCACCCGCAGGTCGGCCCGGTCACCCTCACCTCGCAGTCACTGCACGTGGAAGGCACCCCCGGCCAACGCATCGGTGTCTACACCGCCGAACCCGGCAGCGCCGACCACGATGCCCTGCTCCTGCTCGACATGACCGCACCGCGAGACGCGCACCGTCCGTCGCCCTCCCCCAACGCCACCGGCCGGCAGCCGTGAGCCGACTCGAGGCGGTGTGCGAGGGCGTCGGCCGCGGCGATCATCGGGGCGTGAGTGAGCTGTTCGGCCTGCGGGCCCGGCACGGTCGGCGGATGCGTGCTGTGGCCGGCCGCGGTGCGGCCGGTGCACGAGCCTTACGGCAGCTCACTCGGCTGCCCGCCCCCAGGCGGCGTCGCGCAGCAGCCGCAGGCCGTTGAGGCCGACGATGACAGTGGACCCCTCGTGGCCGGCGACGCCCAGGGGCAGGGGCAGGGTGCCGGCCAGGTCCCAGACGACCAGGCCGGCGATGAACGCCCCGGCGATCACGAGGTTCTGCACGACGAGCTGACGCGCCCGCCTCGAAAGGGCGATCACCGTGGGGACGGTGGCGAGTTCGTCGCGGACGATCACCGCGTCCGCGGTCTCCAGGGCGAGGTCGGAGCCCGCGCGGCCCATCGCGACGCCGGTGTGGGCCGCGGCAAGGGCGGGGGCGTCGTTGACACCGTCTCCCAGGACCAGGACCCTGCGACCCGCTGCCCCCAGTTCCCTGACCGCGCTCACCTTGTGCTGCGGCAGCAGGCCGGCCCGCACGTCGTCGATGCCGACCTCGTCGGCGAGACGGGCGGCGGCGCGCGGGTTGTCGCCGGTCAGCAGCAGCGGCTTCGTCCCGGTCAGCGTGGTCAGGGCCGTCACGGTGCCGGCCGCGTCCGGGCGCAGCCGGTCGGCGATGCCGATGACGCCCACGGGAACCCCGTCCACGGTGACGAGCACGGCGGTCCGTCCGTCGTCCTCCAACTCGGCCACGAGCACGGCCGCGTGTGCTGCGGACGGGTCCGAGGCCCCGTCGAGCAACCGGGCCGGCGCTCCGACCGCGACCACGCGTCCGTCGACTCCGGCGGTCACCCCGACCCCGGGCGAGGACTCGAAGTCCGCCGCCGCGGGCAGCACGAGACCGCGTTCGCGAGCCGCGTCCACGACGGCACGCGCCAGCGGATGCTCGCTCGGGTGCTCGGCCCCGGCCGCCAGCCTGAGCAACTCGCTCTCCCGCAGTCCGGATCGCAGCCCGGATCCGGCCAGCGGCCGTAGGTCGGTGACCTTGGGTGTGCCCTCGGTCAGCGTGCCGGTCTTGTCCAGCGCGACGGCGTCGACCTGGCCCAGCCGCTCCATCACCACGGCCGACTTGACCAGCACACCGTGCCGTCCGGCGTTGGCGATCGCGGACAGCAGGGGCGGCATGGTCGCCAGCACCACCGCGCACGGCGATGCCACGATCATGAAGGTCATGGCCCGTAGCAGCGCCCCGGTCAGCTCCTCGCCCAACGCCAGCGGCACCAGGAAGACGGCCACGGTCGCGGCCACCATGCCCAGTGAGTAGCACTGTTCGACCTTCTCGATGAACAGCTGGGTGGGTGCCTTGGTCTCGGACGCCTCCTCGACCATGCGGACGATCCGGGCGATCACCGAGTCGGAGGCGTCGCGTTCGACGCGGACGCGCAGGGCGCCGGTGCCGTTGACGGTGCCCGCGAAGACCTCGTCTCCGATTTCCTTCGGCACGGGGAGCGGTTCGCCGGTGATGGTCGCCTGGTCGACCTCGCCGGCCCCGTCCAGCACCCGGCCGTCGGCTCCCACGCGCTCTCCGGGCCGTACCAGGATGATGTCACCCACCACCAGCTCCCCGGCCTGCACCGGCTGTTCGCCACCGCCAGGGGTGAGCCGGGTGGCCGTGGCGGGGGCGAGGTCGAGCAGCCCGCGGACGGAGTCGGCGGTGCGGGCCGTGGCGAGTGCCTCCAGCGCGCCGGACGTGGCGAAGATGACGATCAGCAGGGCGCCGTCCATCACCTGGCCGATCGCGGCCGCACCGAGCGCGGCCACGATCATCAGCAGGTCGACGTCGAGGGTCTTGTCCTTGAGTGCCCGCAGCCCCGCCCAGCCCGGTTCCCAGCCGCCGGTGACGTACGACAGCGCGTACAGCGGACCCCATGTCCAGGTGGGGGCACCGGACAGCTGCAGGGGCAACGCGAGCAGGAAGAGGACCGTGGCCGCGGCGGCCCAGCGCGCCTCGGGCAGCGCGAACACGCGGGTACGCCGCCAGGGCGAGCCGGCCTCACGCGGGAGTGTGCCCCGGTCGGCGGACAGAGGGGGAAGTGTGGAGGTCATCGGCGAGGTGGTCCTTCACAGGGGACGCCATGAGGTCATGCAACAGGGAACGCACAAGGGCATAGCGGACACATCGACGCCCCGCGGCCGCCCCTCCATCATACAGGAATACATGAAGAGCCATTCATTCCTTCATGTCAGTAGGATGAGGGCATGGGCCACGGAGCTGACGTCAGGACCGACGCGACCGCGCGCGAACGCCTCGAAACGGTGGGTGCCGCCGACGTGGCCGCCACGCTCCAGGCCCTGGCAACGCCCTCCCGCCTACGGATCCTGGCCCGCCTCCAGGAGGGTCCCTGCGCGGCGACCGAACTCGCCGACGCCGTCGGCATGGAGCAGTCCGCCTGCTCCCACCAACTGCGCCTGCTGCGGAACCTGGGCCTGGTCACCGGCGAGCGCCGGGGCCGCTCGGTCATCTACGCGCTCTACGACAACCACGTCGCCGAGCTTCTGGAGCAGGCCCTGTACCACGTCGAGCACCTGCGCCTCGGCCTGCGCGACACCCCGGCGGCCACCGACGCCGACGCCGCGGCGGTCCTGGGCTGACCAGCCGCACACCAGGCCCGCGCACCCCCACGCCCCTCCAGGGACCGGAACACCTCAACACATGACTCATCATTCATGTGGACATGGATTTCATTTCCATCTACGTTGAGGGGGTACCGATCCGGCGAGTGCCTCTGGGGGTGATCTGCCGTGGGCAGCCGGACGACCCGGCAACGGAGGGCGGTGCTGCGTGCGCTCGCGACCTGTACGGACTTCGTGGCCGCACAGGACCTGTACGCCCGGCTGGTCGCCGATGCTCACTCGATCGGCCTCACCACCGTCTATCGGGCGCTGCGTGAACTGGAGGCCGAGGGCGGCGTCGACGTCATACGCGAAGACGACGGCGGACGGCTCTACCGGCTGCGCCCGGCCGACGGGCACCGCCACTACCTGATCTGCCGCTGCTGCGGGCGCAGCCGCCCGGTGGACTCCGAGGTCGTCGAGGACTGGGCCGCGCGGATCGCCACCGACACCGGGTTCGCCGCGGTGGAGCACACCGTCGAGCTCACCGGCCTCTGCACCGACTGCCACCTCACCGGGGACGAACAAGGAGAGCCACCATGCCGCTTGGAGCCCGACAGCCGGGACCGCCGCAGCAGCTACGCGCGCTGAAGGAGACCGTACGCGGCCTGCTCGGTCTCGACGACGACACCGCCGTCATGGTCCGCCGGCTCGCCTGCACCGAACCCGGCTGCCCACCGCTGGAGACGGTCGTCGCCGTGCTCCCCATGGACGGCGCCGCCCGCCGCTGGACCCTGCACCAGGCCGCCGACGAGATCACCGAGGACGACCTCCGGCGCGCCCTGCTCACCGACGAACACCACCACCAGGACCACTAGGAGGCCGACTTGACCACCCCGGACCCGCGGGAACCGCGCGACGAGCGTGTCCCCGTCACCGTGCTGACCGGCTTCCTCGGCTCGGGCAAGACGACCCTGCTCAACCGCATCCTCACCGAGCACCACGGGATGCGGATCGCCGTCATCGAGAACGAGTTCGGCGAGGTCGGCATCGACGACGCCCTCGTCCTCGACGCCGAGGAAGAGATCTTCGAGATGAACAACGGTTGCATCTGCTGCACCGTACGAGGAGATCTCATCCGCATCCTGGGCGCCCTGATGCGCCGCCGCGAGAAGTTCGACCACATCCTCATCGAGACCACCGGCCTCGCCGACCCGGCGCCCGTCGCGCAGACCTTCTTCATGGACGACGAGATCGCCGCCCAGCTGCGCCTGGACGCCATCGTCACCCTCGTCGACGCCGTCCATGTGCTCCAGCACCTGGACGAGGTCAAGCCCGAGGGCGTGGAGAACGAGGCCGTCGAGCAGATCGCCTTCGCCGACCGGGTGGTGCTCAACAAGACCGACCTGGCCGACGACGAGACGATCGTGGAGGTCGTCCGCCGGATCCGTGGCATCAACAACGGCGTACGGGTCATCCCGGCCCGGCACGCCGAGGTCGACCTCCAGCAGGTTCTGGACGTCGGCGCGTTCGACCTGGAGCGGGTCCTTGCCGATGACCCGTCCTTCCTCACCGAGACCGAGCACCAGCACGACCTGACCGTCACCTCGGTCGGTATCGACCTGCCCGGCGAGCTCGACGAGGACCGACTCAACGCCTGGCTGGGCAACCTGCTGCGCACCAAGGGCGTCGACATCTTCCGCTCCAAGGGCATTCTCGCCATCGCGGGCGCTCCGAAGCAGTACGTCTTCCAGGGCGTGCACATGCTGTTGGACGGCGAGTTCGGCCGGGACTGGCGGGACGGTGAGGAGCGGCGCAACAAGCTCGTCTTCATCGGCCGCAACCTCGACCGGGACGGCCTGGAGCGCGGCTTCGCCGCCTGCCTGGCCACGGCGGGAGCGGTCGCGTGAGCGTCAGCAGTGTGGAGGCCGCGCTCGCCTGGGAGGTCTCCGTCGACGACGCCCCGGTCGCGCTGAGCGCGCGGGGGGATCTGGTGGCGGTCGCGGGGGCCGAGGGCACGGTACGGGTCCTCGATGCCGCGTTCGGCGCCGAGATCGGGGCACTGGACCTGCCCGGCGGGGCACTGCGCGTCGCACTCTCCCCGGACGCGCAGCACTTGGCGGTCACCGGGCCCATGGGGTACGCCCTGTGGCGGCGCGTGGACGGCCGTACGACGGTCAGAGAATCCGGTGCCTGGTCGGCGGCCGCCGCCTGGGCGGACCAGGAACGGCTCGCGGTCGCCTCCGGCCGGCGCGCTCTCGTCCTCGACGCGGACGGGGGCCAGTTGTGGCGTACGGAGCCTGCCGCGTCCACGGTCACCGACCTCGCGTGGCTGCGGCAGGGACGGCGGCTGGCCGTGGCCGCTTACGGCGCGGTACGCGGCCATGAACGGCACACCGAGCAGCCGGTGGTCACGTATCCGTACGTCGGCTCGCATCTGGCGCTCGCCGTCGCACCGACCGGGAAGTGGATCTGCAGCGGCAACCAGGACGCGTCGATCCACATCTGGCGCACCCGCGACGGCAGTGAACTGACCATGTCCGGTTACCCGGAGAAGGTCTCACGGCTCGCGTTCGACGAGACCGGGTTCTGGCTGGCCGCCGACGGCGCGCCGGACGTGACGGTGTGGGACTTCGCCGGCAAGGGCCCGGAGGGCACCGCGCCACGCTCCCTGCGTTGCCACGAGACGGTCACCGCGCTCGCGTGGCGGCCGGGGGCCGCCGGTCACCTCGCCAGCGGGGGTGACGACGGCACGGTAGCGCTGTGGCACGCGACCGCCGGTCGGCCCGAGGCGCGGCTGCGACCGGCGCGGACGGTCGAAGGCGACGGCGCGGCGGTCGCGGCGCTCGCCTGGGCCGGTCCCCATCTGCTGGTGAGCGCCCACCGGGACGGCCGCGTCCGGGCGCACGCCGTACCGTCCAGGACTGCCCTGTGAGTCCCCGTACCGTGACGATCGGCGCGGCCCGGGACAGGCCCTGCACACTCGTCGTCTGCCGGGGCTGCTGCTGCGGCAATGCGCGCAAGCACCCCGGCACCGACCACACCTGGCAGTTGGAGCGGCTGCGCGCCGGTGCCGCCGAGCACGGCTTTCACGTCCGTACGACGGACTGCCTCGGCCCCTGCGACCAGGCCAACGTCATCGTCGTCCAGCCCTCCGCGGCCGGTCGGCGGGCCGGGGGCAGGGCCACCTGGATCGGCTTCGCCATGGACGACGACTGCACGGAGGAGCTGCTGCGCTGGGCGGCCGAGGGCGGGCCCGGGATCGCGGCGCCTCCGGTGGCGCTGGAGCTGCAGTTCGTCCGCCCGCCGCGTGAGGCCCGGCTCCGTGCACGCCGGTGACCCGGTACGGGCCGACGAGGCCGTCGGCGGCCGCGACGTCATCGCGGCCGCCCGCCTCGACGAGGCCACGGCGGCATCCGTGGCGGCCACGCTCCAGGCCCTGGCCACCCCCTCCCGGCTGCTGATCCTCACAGCCCTGCGGCAGGCGGACACGTCGGGCGTCTCCGTCACCGAACTCGCCGCCGCCGTCGGCATGGAGCAGTCCGCCGTCTCCCACCAACTGCGCCTGCTGCGCGCGTTGGGCCTGGTCACCGGCCGACGCGACGGCCGACGCGTCGTCTACCGCCTCTACGACGACCACGTCGCCCAACTCCTCGACCAGGCCGTCCACCACATCGAACACCTACGGATCGGCATGCGCGACCCCCGCTGAACCGAGGCCAGACCACCCACACGCCCTCGGCAACGGCAGAGCGATCCGCCGTCCCCCACCAGATCCACCCCCCACATACCCTCACCACGCCGGCACGCAAGGGGTGCGGGCGACGCCGCCGCCTTCCCGACGTCACCGCCGCCGTTCCCGACGTCATCGCCGCCGCCATGGAGCAATCCGCCGTCCCCCACCGACTCCACCCGCCGCACACCCTGACCACATCGGCATGCACGTCCCGCGCCGAGCCGACGTCAGGCCGCCACACCCCGTCGAGGCCGCACGGCGATCACCGTCGTCGCGTACACGGCCGTCGCCGTCGCCAGGATGGCGAAGCTCGGCGGCAGCACCGGCGCGGCGTAGCTGAGGGCCAGCCCCGTCCACATCTCGGCGACCGCGAGCCCGGCCGACAACAGCAGGGCGTGGTAGGGGCGTTGGGTCAGCCGGTGTGCCGCTCCCGCGGGTGCGGCGAGCAGGCCGAGCAGCAGCAGTGAGCCGACCGCCTGGGTGGCCTGCGCTGTGCAGGCCCCGACCAGGACGAGGAAGGCGGTACCGACGGCCCGTACGGGTACTCCGCGCGCCGCCGCCACCGCCTCGTCGACCGAGGCGAACAGCAACGGGCGGGCCAGCAGTACGACGGCCCCGCAGATCCCGGCGCCCGTCGCGGCGGCGGTCCACGCCTGGCTTCCCGACAGCCCGAAGACCGAGCCGAACAGGACGCTCACCCCCGCCGTGCCGTGCGTGGCGCCCCGCGAGGTCGTGTACAGCGTGAGGAAGAAGGCCCCCAGGCCCAGCAGCCAGGAGAAGACACTGCCGATGGCCACGTCGTCGGCGCGTCCCCGGCGTCCGACGGCCCCGAGCAGGACGGCCACGGCGATGGTGCCGGCGAACAGGCCCAGCCGCGGGTCCACCCCTACCGCGAGGGCACCCAGGGCGCCCGTGAACGCGACATGGCCGAGCGCGTCGCCGGTGAAGACCTGGGCGCGCAGCACCAGGAAGTAGCCGACCAGCCCGGCGGCCGCCGCGATACCGGTGCCGGCGAGCAGGGCATGGACGAAGAAGGGATGCGCGAAGGCGCTCATGCGAGCTTGCCTTCCACGAGCCTTCCGAAGCGGGTCAGCACGTACGCGGCGAAGGCGAACGTCGTCACATAGAACCCGATCGGATACGGCGAGTAGTACGCGGCCACCAGTGCGGCCCACACCGCCGCGACCGCGATCAGCACGGACAGCGCGAGGCTCACCACCGGTCGTGCGGTGAGCTGTTGTGCCGTGGCCGCCGGCATCACGAGCAGCGCGAAGACGAGCAGGCTGCCGGTGATCTGGCTGGCGCCGGCCGTGGCCAGGCCCAGCAGGACCAGGAACGCCGCCGACAGGGCCCGTACCGGAACGCGCCCTGCCGCGGCGACCGCCGCGTCGAGCGAGGCGAACAGCAACGGCCGCCCGATCACCGCCAGCACGCCCAGCGCTACGGCCGCGATCACGGCCAGGGTCAGCACCTGCGCGTCGGTGATACCCAGGAAGCTGCCGAACAGCAGGGAGTTGACCCCTCCGAGGAAACCCTTGTACAGGGCGACGAAGAGATACCCGCAGGCCAGCAGGAACGCCTGCACGGTCCCGGTCAGCGCGGCGTCCTGTCCGGCCTCGCGCCGGGACACGGCTGCCAGGACCAGGGCCGCGCCCACACAGAACGCGAAGTAGCCGAAGACCGCGCTGATCCCGAGCAGTGTCGCGAACGCGGCGCCGGGGAAGCTCACCATCGCGAGGGTGTGGCCGGCGAAGCTCTGCCGCCGCAGGACCATGAACCAGCCCATGACGGCGGCCAGTACGGCCACGATCGTGCCGGCGCGGAAGGCGTTGACCATGAACGGATAGGCCCACAGCTCGCGGATGACGCTCATGAGGCGTGCCGATCGCTGTGCACGGCCGGCGGCTCGGGGGCGCCGACCACGACCAGCCGCCCGTCCGTCGCGCGCAGGACCTCCACGGGCGCTCCGTACAGCCGGGTCAGCGTCTGTGTCGTGACGACGTCCTCGGGCCGCCCCGCGGCCACCCCGCCCCCGGCGATGTACACGACGCGGTCGAGCCACGGCAGGATCGGGTTCACATCGTGGGCGACCATGACCACGCTCGTCGCCCGCTCCCGGCAGATCCGCCCGACCAGCGCGGCGACGGCACCCTGGTGCGAGAGGTCGAGACTGTCCAGCGGCTCGTCCAGCAGCAGCAACTCCGGCCTACGTACGAGGGCCTGGGCGATCAGCAGCCGTTGTTGCTCGCCGCCCGAGCAGGCGCCGATCGGCCGGTGCGCGTACGAGGTTGCGCCTGCCAACTCGATGGCCTCCGCGACCCGTTCGTCCTGCTCACGCCGGCGCGCGCTGAAGCGGGCGGGAACGGGCAGCGGGACGCCCCAACGGTCGCCGTCCAGACCGAGCCGGACGATGTCGACGCCCCGGATCCTGAGCGACACGTCGAAGTTGCGGCGTTGGGGCAGGTAGCCCACACGGTCCCCGGTCCGGCCGGGCACCCCGCCCAGCACCCGCACGTCGCCCCCGGCGGGCGGCACCATCCCCAGCAGCATCTTCACCAGGGTCGACTTGCCGGCGCCGTTCGGGCCGAGCACCGCCACGAACTCCCCTGCGCCGACCGTGAGATCCACGTCCGACCACAGGGTTCGCCCGCCCACCCGCGCCGCCGCGCCCCGCAGGGAGACAACCGGCGCGTCCGCACCCGACCGCTGCGTCGGCACGAGTGCCCGTACGGCCTCGGAACTCATCGCCTCCCCGCCGCCTCGGCCAGCGCCGCCTTCAGCGCGCGCAACTGCCGTACCTGCCAGTCCTGGAAGGACGCGGTGGCCGGGGTGGGCGTCTCGGTGACGGTGACCACCGGAATGCCCGCCGCCTTGGCCGCCTTGACCTGGGCCTGGACGTCCGGGGTGGAGTTCTGGCTGTTGTAGACGTAGACCTTGATCTTCTTGCCCGCGATCTGGCCGTCGATCGTGGACTTGTCCTTGGCCGTCGGGTCGGTGCCCTCGCTGATCGCGTCGAGGAAGCTCTCCGGCGTCAGCATCTTCAGGCCGAGGCCGTCGGCGAGCGGAGTGACGATGGACTCCGAGGCTCCGATCGGGGTGTCGGCGTAGGTCTTCCTGATGCTCGATATGAGCTGGTTGTAGGGCGCGAGGGTGGTGTTCTCGAAGGTCTTCGCGCGGCCGTCGAAGTACGCGGAGTGGTCCGGGTCGATCTTCTTGTAGTCGGCGGTGATCTTCTCGATGACCTGGTGGACGTCGTCCGGGGAGAACCAGCGGTGCGGGTTGTCGCCGGGCTTGAGGCCGACCAGGTCGCCGACCTTCAGCTCGGTGCGGCCCGAGTCCGGGTTGGCGGCGAGCAGCTTGTCGGCCCAGGCGTCGTAACCGATGCCGTTGACGATGGCGTAGCGGGCGGTGGCGACCTTGCGGCCGTCGGCGGCTGTGGGCTCGTAGTCGTGCGGGTCGGCGTTCGGGTTGCTGATGACGCTGGTGACCTTGACGTGGCTGCCGCCGAGTTGCTGGGCGATGGAGCCCCAGAAGTTCTCCGCGGCCACCACCTGGATCGGGCCGTCGGACGATGTGGCGGTGTCCGAGGAGGCCGCTGTGGAGCAGGCACTCGCCCCGGCACTGAGCAGGAGGGCCGCGAGGACGGCGGCGGAACGGCGGGACGGGGCGGGGCGCATGACGGGGGTCTCCTTCGGGAAGCATCAATGAAAATGATTTTCATGACCATACTCCAGAGGCCTCCTCGCCGTCATTAGTAATGGGATCCATTTTCATGTAGCGTTCGGTCCGCCATCAGCTCACCAGGAGGAGGACAACATGGCCGTGCCCAAGCGGAAGATGTCCCGCAGCAACACCCGCCACCGCCGCGCGCAGTGGAAGGCCACCACCCCGCAGCTCGTACCGGTCACCGTCGACGGCGTCCCCTACCTGGTGCCGCAGCGGCTGGCCAAGGCGTACGAGCGCGGGCTGCTGCGCCCCGAAGGCTGACCATCGATGTCGTACGACTCCTCCGGGCGACTGCCCGTCACCGTCCTGTCCGGCTTCCTCGGCGCCGGCAAGACCACCCTCCTCAACCACGTTCTCGGTAACCGCGAGGGCCTGCGCGTCGCCGTCATCGTCAACGACATGAGCGAGGTCAACATCGACGCCGCCCTGGTGCGCGGTGGCGAGGCCGCACTGTCGCGCACCGAGGAGCGGCTGGTCGAGATGACCAACGGGTGCATCTGCTGCACCCTGCGTGACGATCTGCTGGTGGAGGTCGACCGGCTGGCCCGCGAGGGCCGCTTCGACTACCTGCTGATCGAGTCGTCGGGCATCTCCGAACCCATGCCGGTGGCCGCCACCTTCGCCTTCGCCCGCGACGACGGGGCGACGCTCGACGACCTCGCCCGGCTGGACACCATGGTCACCGTCGTCGACGCGGCGAACTTCCTCGCCGAACTGGCGAGCGGGGACGAGCTGGTCGAGCGCGGCCTTGACCAGTACGAGGACGACGAACGCACCGTCAGCGACCTGCTGATGGACCAGATCGAGTTCGCCGACGTGATCGTGCTCAACAAGCTCGACCTCATCGACACGCAGACCGCCGACCGGCTCCGGGCGACCCTCGCCCGCCTCAACCCGGCCGCCCGCATCGTCCCGGCCGTCCGGGGCCGCGTGCAGATCGGTGACGTACTCGGTACCCGCCTGTTCGACCTGGAGCGCGCCCAGCAGGCGCCCGGCTGGGTCAGGGAACTCAACGGCGACCATGTACCCGAGACGGAGGAGTACGGCATCTCGTCCACCGTGTTCCGCTCCGAAGTGCCCTTCCACCCGGCCCGGTTGTGGACGTTCGTGACCGAGGAGCTCGACAGCGGGGCCTACGGGCGGGTCCTGCGGTCCAAGGGCTTCTTCACCCTGGCCAGCCGCCCGCACGTGACCGGTCTGTGGTCGCAGGCGGGCTCCGTGGCACGCTTCGAGCCCTCCACGGCCCGCGACGACGAGGAGAGCGCCGACCGTCAGGAACTGGTCTTCATCGGCACGGACCTGCACGCGGACGCACTGACGGCGGCCCTCACCGACTGCCTCATGGCGGACGGCGAGAGCCTGCCGCCCGTCGACCCGTTCCCCGCCTGGGAGACCTACGGCATCGACGACACCTGCGATCACGAGCAGCCCGCGCTCCTGGCGGGCACCTGAGACCCCGGGCCGGGCGATGGACGCAGCCACGGCATCGCCCGGCCCGGTAAGGACATCGACCGGACCGCCCCGCGGCGGCACGTCTGGCAGGGTGATCGCCATGAAGGCGCACGTGACAGGGACGACAGCCGAGTTCGCACAGCTCACCCGGCCCCAGGACGCCACCGCCGACCTCAGACGGCAGCTGATCGACTGCTGGACGACGGTGACCAACGCGGGCGGGGCGGTCATCGCCGCCAGTTTTCCGCTGCCACCGGTGTGCACGCGGGTCGTCGAGCCCGAGGTCGACCGGCTCGTCCGCGAACTCGATCCGCACCGCGGCAGGCTGCTCGTGGCCACCGTCGAGGGCATGCTCGCGGGCTGGCTGCTGCTGCGCCGCGATCAGCATCCGCTCGTCGCGCACTGCGGGGTGGTCAACCACGTCCAGACCCACCCCCGGTTCCGAGGCCTGGGCATCGGCGCGGCACTGATGCGCCGCGTCCCCGGCATCGCCCGCGACGAGATGGGCCTGGAACGGCTGGGACTCACCGCGCGAGGCGGGACGGGGCTCGAGGTGTTCTACCGGAAGCTGGGCTGGACGGAGGTCGGCCGCTGGCCGGGGGCACTGCGGGTGGCCCCCGGCGACGACCGCGACGAGATCCTGATGAGCCTCAGCCTCTGATCCCTCGGAGGGGGTCAGTCCTTGACGGCGACGAGGACATGGCTGTCACCGAACTGCCAGACGGGGGCGACCTGGGCAAAGCCCGCCTGCCGTAGCAGTTCCATGTGGCGTGCCGCTGTCAGGTCGTAGTCGCCACTGCTCGCGGCGTGTACGGCCAGGCGCCGCTCGCGCTCGGTGAACAGATCGGCCAGTTCGGGATCCTCGGCCACCGCGCTCCACCAGGACCGCCAGTCCTCGTGCGCGTGGGAGTGCGAGCGCTCCGCCCGGCAGCGGCCCACATGCGCCGTGAGTTCGGCGCAGGACCGGCCGGCCGCCGGGAAGTGGTCCCCGTTGACGAGGGCGCCACCGGGGCGCAGGAGTGCCGCGAGACGGCGGTAGGTGCGCAGCAGGGTCGGCTCGGGGAGGTAGTGCAGGGCTGTGGTCGACACGGCCGCGTCGAGCGGGCGGTCCAGGTCGAGGGCGTCGGTCCAGCCGTCGTCGCCGATCACGGTGTCGACGTAGCGGGCGGTGCCCGCGCGGTGGGTGCGGGCGAGTTCCAGCAGCAGCGGGTCCATGTCGACGGCGACGATCTCGGCGTCCGGCAGCCGCTCGGCGAGCCGGGCGGCCAACGAGCCCGGCCCACAGCCCAGGTCCAGCAGCAGCGGCCTGGCCCGGTCGGCCGAGATGTGCTCGACGACATCGGCGATCACGGTGAACCGCTCCTCGCGGTCCACGGCGTAACGCTGTTGCTGCCGCTCCCAGCGTTCCACCCAGTGTTTGGCCGTCGCCATGCTCACGCCCATCTGGCCGCGCCACCTCTTCCGTCGTTCACCTGTCGCAGCCGAATCTACAGGCGGAAACGGTTTTCATTGGCGTGTTGGACGCGGTGTCAGTCAAGCGATGCGAGAACGCTCAGCAGACGGTCGATTTCCTCCTCCGTGTTGTACACATGCAGGCTGACCCGCACCGAACCGTCCTTCTCGGTCGCCCCGGCCTGGCACAGGCTGTCGGCCCGCACCATGAAGCCGTGGCTGAACAGGATGAAGCCGAGGTCGTCGGAGGGGATGCCGTGATGCCGGAAGGTGACGATGCCGTGGCGCCTTTGCGCTGCCGGGAGGGCGGAGTCGGCGCCGAGGCTGGACTGGCAGCCCAGGGTCTCGTACGAGGCGAGGTGCCGCAGTCCCTCGGTCAGCCGGCCCGTGAGGGCGCCGGTCCAGCGGGCGATCCGTGCCGTGCCCGCCGCGTCCAGCCAGTCGAGCGCGGCCTCCAGGGAAGCGATACCCACGGTGTTGGGGGTGCCGCGCCAGCCGCCGGGCTCGAACACCGGGCCGCGCGCGTTCCTCGCCCACACCGCCCCGGTCCCGGGCAGGGCCAGCGCCTTGTGCCCGGAGAAGACGACGAAGTCGACGTCGAGCGCGGACTCGGCCACGGACACCGGGAGATGGCCGACGCTTTGGGCCGCGTCCAGGCAGATCGGCACGTCCGGGCCGACGGCCGCGCGGAGGCGGTGCACGTTCATGTCACCGCCGTAGACATGGTGGATGTGCGTGGCGGCGACGAACCGGGTGCGTGGGCCGACGACCTGGTCCAGGGCCCGGTGGTCGTAGTCGCCCGACTGCGGCTGGTACGGCAGTGCTCGTACCCGCACGCCGATCCCCCGCTCCGCCAGCAGCCGTTGGGCCTCCAGCCAGGGGTCGAGGTTCGCCCGGTGGTCCGCGAAGGGGACGAGTATCTCGTCGCCGTCGGTGAGATACCCGGTGAGCCAGTCGCGGGCGATGGTGCGCAGCCCCTCGGTGGTCCCGCCGGTGAAGTGGACGGCGGAGCGCTGTGGTTCGGGGTCGGCGAGGAACTCCTTCACCCGCTGTCGGGTCCGCTCCACCAGCTCCGTGGTCCGGTTGGCCCATGGGTAGGTGCCCCGCCCCGCGTTGGCGTTGGCCGTCGTGAGGTAGGCCTGTACGGCGTCCAGCACGGCCCGGGGCTTCTGCGAGGTGGCCGCGCTGTCGAGATAGGTCAGTTCGGGGTGGGCGGTGATGATGGGAAACTGCTCCCGCAACTCCCGCTGCCACAGTGCCGGTTCGGCCCGGCTGGTCGACTCGACGCTCATTCCCGCACCAGCGGCGCACCCGCGTCCCGCCACGCGACGATCCCGCCGGCCAGGCTACGGACGTCCGGATGCCCCATTCTGGTCAGCAGCGCCGCATACCGCGCGGACTTCTCGCCCACCGGGCAGGCCAGCAGCACCGGCTGCGCCTTGCTGAAGGGCAGCCCGGCGCGGACCAGTTCGTCGAAGAGCTCGTCGACGATGTTGACGGACCCCTCGATGTGCAGCGCGGCGTAGGCGTGCGGGCCACGCAGGTCGACGACGAGCGGGCGCGGGTCGCCTCCGGCGATCCAACGCCGGGCGCCCTCGGTGTCGACGACTCGCGCCCCGGCCCGGACCTCGGCCTCGGTGAGGGCTGCCGCGGAGTGACCCCGGCGCGGGCTGCCCAGCAGTTCGGGACGGCGCTGCCGTACGTAGCTCAGATAGCTCTCGGCCCGGTCGCAGACGATGAAGACCGCCGTGCGGCGCGGTTCGGAATCCGTCAACTCCTCGTCCACGGACCGTAGATGGCGTACCGCGCCCAGGTAGGCGGCGCCACCGGTCGGCCCGGTCAGCAGTCCGCAGCGGCGGATGAGGGTGAGCATGCCGTCGATGGCCTCGTCGGAGCTGACCGACTCGATCGTGTCGTACGTCGCCGGGTCGAAGAGGCCGACCTGGTGGACCTCGTCGATGGTGCGGATACCGGGGATGAAGTCCGACTTGTCGGCGACCAGGCCGAGGACGCGTACGTCCGGGTCGTGCTCGCGCAGCACCCTGGCCACGCCGGTCGACGAACCGGCCGTACCGACGCAGGCGATGAACCAGTCGGGCGCGCGTCCGTCCAGGTCCTTGATGATCTCCGGGCCGGTGCCGGCCGCGTGCGCCTCGGTGTTGCGCGGGTTGAAGTACTGGTCGGTGTGCAGATACATGCTTCCCTGCTCGGAGAGCGCCTGGTGGAAGCGGGTCAGCGGATCGTCGGTGTCGGTCGGGTCGAGGCACTCGCTCTGTCCGGGCAGTTCCTCGATCTCGGCGCCCAGCAGCAGGAGCAGTTCCTTGATCTCCGGTACCCGCATCCGGTTGGTGACGCTCTTGAAGCGCAGGCCGTGCATCCCGGCGAGGAGGGCGAGGGCCTTGGCGGTGTTGCCGCTGGAGAGTTCCACGACCGTCTCGCCGTTCTCGGCGGCGGCTTCGAGCAGCGGGCGGGCCATGTTCCAGGCGGGCCGGTCCTTGACCGAGCCGAAGGGGTTGAGCATCTCCAGTTTCGCGTACAGGTCTATGTGGTGAAGGCCGTGCACCGTCGGGTCGATGCGTACCAACGGCGTGTTGCCGATGGCCTCCGTGATGCTGTCGTATCTCATGACCAGTCTCCCCCGGGATGTGTGATCGGCCAGTACTCCTCGTCCAGGCACCAGCGCCAGGAACCTCCCTCTCGCACCACGGCCACCGTGCGGGCGACCGGCTGCCGCTGGGCGTGATGGGCGTGGAAGTCCATCGCGTACCCCGCGGTGTTGGCGAAGGCGAGCAGGTCCCCGGCGTGCGGCAGCCGGGGCAGGAAGACCGTGCGGCGCGTGATCAGATCGGCCTCCAGGCAGAGATTGCCGACGAGGTGGACGCCCACCGGGCCTTCCCCCTGCGTCGCGGTGCGGGGCAGCAGTACGGGGTCGACGAGCACACCGTGCTCCTCCAGGCTGACGTCCCCGGCGTTCATGCCGAGGCGCACCAGATACTCGCCCGAGCCGGAAGCCGAGCCGGAAGTCCCTTCTGTACGCCGCACGTCCAGGACGCGTGCCAGGGAGAGCCCGCACTGGTCGACCAGGGCCCGGCCGGGTTCGGTGTACAGGTCGTACAGGTGCTCCAGGAGCAGGGTGGCCGACGAGCGGCCCAGGGAGGGGGCGGGCAGGGAGAGGAGCTCGTCGAGGTAGCCGGGGCCTGCGGTGGGGCGGTGCGCCGGATAGAGGGCGGCGTTCCCGCGTACCGTGCCTCCCTCGTTGCGCAGCCCGTAGCCGTGGCCGCGCCAGGTCAGCGGCGGGCGGGTGCCGAGCACCGCCTCGGTCAGCGCGGTGGTGTAGCGCTCCCACTCGTCGGCGTCGGCGACGTAACCGGCCCCGAAGCCGCCGCCGATGTCGAGGACGCGCGGCGCCAGGCCCCGGGCCCGGCACTCGTCCATGACCCTCACACAGCGCTCCAGGGCACGGGCCTTCTCCGCCTGGGCGGTGGTGTCCAGGTGGTAGGCGATGCCCGTCAACTCGACGGCGTCACCGTGCCGTTCGACTGCGGAGAGCAGCTCACCGACGTCCCGGGCCGGAGAGCCGAAGCGACTGCGCCGCGAGAGCACGCGCACGCCCTGGAGGTCGCGCTCCGACTCGAACTCGGAGAGCCGCAGCAGTACATCGACGCGTGGCAGGCCGTACTTCCTTACCAGTTCGGCCAGTTGGTCGAGTTCGCCGCGCGAGTCGGCGTTCACCGTCACCCCGGCGCGGGCGGCCAGCCACAGGAACTCCGGGTCCTTGGGGCCGGTGGCCATGATCCGGTCCGGGGTGAAGCCGCACCCCAGGGCGTGTTGCAACTCCCCCAGCGAGGCGACGTCGATGCCGACCCCGGCCGGATGAGCCGCCGCCAGCCGCCGCACCAGCGCGCTGGACCGGTTCGCCTTGTGCGCGAAGTACACCCGCCCGGCGAGGTGGTGCGCGCGGTAGACGGCCTGGAACCGATCGGCGTTCTCGGCGATCCGCTCCGGGAGCAGCACGTTGAGCGGAGAGCCGAGTGCGTCGACGAGCGAGTGCAGTAGTGATCCGGCGTCCAGCAGCGAGCTGAGCGGCGGTTCAAGTCGTGGTCGCAGATACAGGGGCACTCCCACGACAGGCACCTTCCCTTTCGGCCTGCATCGGCCGAGCGGCTCCGACGACGGTTCGGGCGTAATCATTTCCTCGTACAACCGTCATTAAGCGCTCACGAACGGACACATCAAGACAGGCGGCCGCGACTCGCTCCACCAACACATGCGGGCATTGCTATATATTGATGTCGCCATGCGCTGCAGGCACCCCTCCCTCAAGCGACCCCAAGAGCACGTCAGGAGCACGAGATGACCAGCGCCACCGAGCACCGCACGCACGACGATCACACGCACACCCACGGCGAGGGCTGCGGGCACGTCGCCATCCCGCACGGCGACCACACCGACTTCGCGCACGACGGGCACCTCCACCGGACCCACGAGGGCCATGTCGACGAGTGCGCCAGCGCCGACCATGCGACCCACCAGGGCCACGACCACCAGCACGGCGAAGGCTGCGGGCACGTGGCCGTGCCGCACGAGGACCACGTCGACTACGTGCACGACGGCCACCGTCACGCTGCGCACGAGGGGCACTGGGACGACCACTGAGCCGGTCCCGCACCCAGGACGCGGAGGAACCGAAAATCATTGCCACATGCTAATATCTGCATGTGACAACCGTTCCCCCTTCCCCGGCGACCCCTGCGGACGAGCCGATACGCGCCCTCCAGGCGGCCAGTGACCTCCTCAAGGCACTGGCCTCCCCGGTGCGTCTCGGCATCGTGCGCGAACTGTCCGAGGGCGAGAAGTACGTCCATGAACTGGTCGCGGCCCTCGGCGTGAGTCAGCCGCTGGTCTCCCAGCACCTCCGGATCCTGCGCGCCTCCCGCATCGTGACCGCACACCGGCAGGCCCGGGAGATCCGGTACGGCCTCACCGACGACCACGTCGCCCACATCGTGCTGGACGCGATCCGGCACGCCCAGGAGTAGCCCGGCATCGCCGCGATCCGGTGGCGCCGGGCCGAGACCATATGGAAACCGGCCACGCGGATGGGCTTCCCCGAGGCCACCGACACTCGCACTTTTGCGCTTCCCGCAAGTTACGTTGCCAATGTTGCACGGCTTCGAGCACGGTGGGCCCCTCGGAACCGGACCAACGAGGAAGCGGGTGCCGCACGATGGCATACGGCCGGGACATCACGGGTGGACGATTCACACTGGACTGGAAGGCGTGGCGGGCGGGATGGGAGCAGTGGCTCCTCGCACCCCTGGCTGGCTGTCGGCGCGATCGCTGTACTGGCTGGATGCCACCCCCCGGCGCTACCCGGGGCTGCCGGGCCTGTGGTCCCAGGAGCAAGGCGAGGTCGTCATCGACCCGGAAGAGGCGACGACGTCGTTCGGGGGCGAGAGTTTCGACACCGTGAGGCGGCTCGCGCAGGCCGACGCCCCCGACGACCAGCGGGTGACGGCAGGCGAGCTGGAGGTCGGCATCACCTACCGTGATTCCTACATGATCGTGGTCTACGACCCGGACGCACCGACGCGACGGAACCTCAGTGGGGTCCCCGTCTTCGAGCCGAACCCCGACTGGGTGCTCACCGGACGCTACGAACCGTACGAGTCGTCCAGCCCGATCAAACTCGGCTCCGTCGACCCGGAGTTGAGTGAGCACACATACGACTCCCCCGGGCTTGTCCACTTCCAGCACGCCCATCACACCTGCACCCTGCGGGTGCTGCGCTCCGGCGGCACGCTGCACACGGTGTTCGCCGACGGCACCAGTGGCGTCACCACCTACAGCGCGGGCCGCTCGCTGGTGATCTCCGACGTGGGCGAGGACGGAAGGGTGCTCCTGGACTTCAATCGGGCGGTGAACCTGCCGTGCGCGTTCAGCGACAACTTCCCCATCTGCCCCGTCCCTCCGCCGGGCAACCGACTGCCCTTCGCCGTCGAGGCGGGCGAGCGGACACCACGCGAGAAGACCGGCTGACCGCCGTAGCCATCTGGCTGGTCACGGCGCACACCTCCGGTCTCTGCCGAGGAACGGCATGCCGAGGTTCGGGCCCCGGTCCGTGAAAGCCCCTGGGCGAAAACAACACTCGCTTATGGGAATCGTGTTCAATTACGGTGGAGGGGAATCAGCCCAAGCGTCTCGGGAGGTCCGCCCCATGCAGGACTCGTCGGTCGGGCAGTCGTCCCCGGCCTGGCGCACGACCCGGCAACGGCTCGCGGTCATGGGCGCGTTGCACGACTGCCCCGGCTTCACGTCCGCGAGGGAACTGCATGCGGCGCTCGAAGCCGGCGGCGCCACGGTCGGACTGACCACGGTGTACCGGACCCTGCGGACGCTGGAGCGAACCGGGCACGTCGACGTCGTACGGGAAAAGACCGGCGAGCGGCTGTACCGCCCGCGCCCCACCGACGGGCACCGGCACTACCTCGTCTGCCGGCTGTGCGGCGTCAGTCACCCCGTGGACGCCGACGCCGTCGAGCGATGGGCGGACGGCGTGGCGGCGGCCACGGGATTCGCCGAGGTCGAACACACCGTGGAGCTCACGGGGATCTGCGATCACTGCCGGCCGGTGGAGCCGGACCCAGGGCCGCCCGTCTGGGAGCGGGAGGCACCGATCCACTAGCCGGCGATGGCGGTCGGTAGCGGAACGCATCGCACGCGTAGCCGTCATGTCAAGCCTTGGCAACGATTTTCATATTGACCGCAATCGGCCATGGTCCTGACATTCATTTCCACCTAGCGTGGTAGGTGACCGGCTTCGACCGGCCGTTCCCACCCTTGCGAAGACTCCCGCTCCAACCCGTCGTGGAGGACCCATGCCCTCGTCCCCGTCCCGCAGCCTGGCGCTGATAGCCGGCGCCTCCCTGGCCCTGCTGGCAGGCTGCGGCAGCTCGTCGGACACCAAAAGCGACGGGAGTTCCGCGTCGGACTCGGCCTCGTCGTCCAAGGTCGCGGTGGTCGCCTCGACGAACGTCTACGGCGACATCGCCGAGCAGATAGGCGGCGACCATGTCGACGTCACCTCGATCATCAGCGACCCCGACCAGGACCCGCACTCCTACGAGGCCGACACCCAGAACCAGTTGACCCTGTCCAAGGCGAAGGTCGTCATCGAGAACGGCGGCGGCTACGACGACTTCATCGACCGCATGCTGAAGAGCAGCAACTCCTCCGCCGAAGTGATCAACGCCGTCAAGGTCTCCGGCAAGACCGCTCCCAAGGGCGGCGACCTCAACGAGCACGTCTGGTACGACTTCCCCACCGTCGCCAAGATCGCCGACAGCATCTCCACCGCTCTGGGCAAGGCCGATCCCAACGACGCCGCCGTCTTCACCAAGAACGCCGAGACCTTCAAGTCGAAGCTCACTCCGCTGGAGTCGAAGGAAGCGCAGATCAAGAAGGAGCACAGCGGTGCGGGCATCGGCATCACCGAGCCGGTACCGCTGTACATGACCGAGGCGAGCGGTCTGGTCAACAAGACACCCGAGGAGTTCAGCAAGGCCATCGAGGAAGGCAGCGACGTCTCCCCGAAGGTGCTGCAGGAGACCCTGGCCCTGTACAGCGGCAAGCAGGTCAAGGCGCTGGTCTACAACGCGCAGACCTCCGGCCCGCAGACGGTGAAGGTCGAGAACGCGGCCAAGGCGGCCGGTGTTCCCACCGTGCCCGTGACCGAGACCCTGCCCAAGGGCAAGGACTACCTCGGCTGGATGACGTCGAACGTCGACGCGCTCGCGAGCGCGCTGGCCAAGTGAGGCGGGCGGCCGTGGCCCCCGTCCCGCAGTCCCGGCAGGGCGACAGCGGTACCGCGCCGGTGCTCAGCCTGCGCTCGGCCGCCGTGTCCTACGGCGAGCGTGTGGTGTGGCAGGGCCTCGATCTCGACGTACGGCCCGGGGAGTTCCTGGCCGTGCTCGGCCCGAACGGGTCGGGCAAGACCAGCCTCGTCCGGGCCCTGCTGGGCCGGCAGCCACTGTCCGCCGGAACGCTGACGGTCCTCGGCCGGCCCGCGTCCAAGGGCGGCCGGCACATCGGGTACGTCCCACAGCAGGCGGCCCTGTCCGCGTACGCGATGCTGCGCGCCCGCGACCTCGTGCGGTTCGGGATCGACGGGCACCGTTTCGGGCCGAGGCTGCGCACGGGTGCCGCCCGCCGTCGGGTGGACGAGATCCTGGAGGCGGTCGGGGCCTCGGCGTACGCCGATGTCCCGCTCGGGCTGCTGTCCGGCGGCGAGCGCCAGCGCGTGCGCATCGGGCAGGCCCTGGCGACCGACCCGCGGATCCTGCTGTGCGACGAGCCGCTGCTCTCCCTCGACCTGAACCACCAGCGGGCGGTCACCGAACTGGTGGACGCCCGACGCCGTTCCCACGGCACGGCGGTGGTCTTCGTCACCCACGAGATCAACCCGATCCTCGGGCTGGTGGACCGGGTGCTGTACCTGGCGCGCGGCGGCTTCCGGATCGGGACACCGGAGGAGGTCCTGACCTCCGCATCGCTGTCCCAGCTGTACGGCACCCAGGTGGACGTCGTCCGCGTGCACGGCCGGGTCGTGGTCGTAGGAGCACCCGACGAGGTCGCCGCACCTCCTCACCACTCCGCCCAGGAAACCCACGAGACCGACGGAGTCCGCTCATGACGCTCGCCGACGGGATCTGGCAGCAGATCTTCGCCTTCGACAACTACGGCGAACTGCTGACGCTGGTCCGCAACTCCCTCATCGTCGGCGCCGCGCTCGGCCTGGTCGGCGGCCTGGCCGGGGTCTTCGTCATCATGCGCGACCTGCCCTTCGCGGTACACGGCATCAGCGAGCTGTCCTTCGCGGGCGCGTCCGCGGCGCTGCTGCTGGAAGTCAACATCGTGGCGGGTTCGATCGTCGGCTCCCTGGTGGCGGCAGGCGCGATCGGCGTCCTCGGAGCGCGCGCCCGGGACCGCAATTCGGCCATCGGCATCCTCATGCCCTTCGGTCTCGGCCTCGGCGTGCTCTTCCTCGCTCTCTACAAGGGCCGTGCGGCCAACAAGTTCGGCCTGCTCACCGGACAGATCGTCGCCGTGGACACCCCACAGATGAACTGGCTGCTCGGCACCTCCGCCCTGGTCCTCGTCGTCCTCGCGGTCATCTGGCGCCCCCTGGCCTTCGCCAGCGCCGACCCGGACGTCGCCGAGGCCCGCGGGGTGCCGGTGCGGGGACTGTCCTTCGCCTTCATGGTCGTGCTCGGCCTGACGGTCGCCCTGTCGGTACAGGTCGTCGGCGCTCTGCTGGTCCTCACCCTCGTCGTCACGCCGGCAGCCGCCGCGGCCCGCGTCACCGCGTCGCCGATCCTGCTCCCCCTGCTCAGCGTGGCCTTCGCCGTGGTCTCGATCGAGGGCGGGATCCTGCTCGCCCTGGGCAGCAGCATTCCCATCAGCCCCTACGTCACCACCATCTCGTTCACCATCTACGTCGCCTGCCGACTGGCGGGCGGCTACCGCACCCGACGGTGGGGAGCCAGGAGGTCAGCCCCGCAACCTGCGTGAACCACGGTCTCGCGGTGGTCTAACTGAGACCACCACACAGCCGCTCCCGTACTCTTCCTCAGAGCCGTCGCGAAGGCCCGGCTTCGGAGGGGGAAGGACAACCACGAGGGAGACGGCATGGGAACCGCTGACCGGCAGAGTGCCGGTGACTGGTTCGGGGCCGACGACCGGCCCCGAACCACGGGTGATCGGGCGAGCGAATACGGCCACGACTACGCGTACGGGGAACCTCCCCCGTCCGCACCTCACCCCGGCTACGGACCCGATGACGGCGCGGACCGTACCTCCTCCTCGGCTGTAGACCACGGGCACCCGCCTGCTCAGGGACCCGGTCAGGGCGGCTCCGGTGCAGGCGGCGGGCACGGTCACTCGCACAGCCACAGCCACGGACCCGCCGCGCCGGTCTCCAAGCA
>NZ_JBEOTA010000030.1:0-92498 GCF_040303265.1 Streptomyces sp. NPDC096040 | reverse complement strand
CTACAACGGACGGCACGCCCCCGGAGAGCACGTCCGGGTCTTCCCGCTCTCCAACTGGACCGAGCTGGACGTCTGGCAGTACATCGCCCGCGAGGGCATCGAGCTGCCGCAGATCTACTTCGCGCACGAGCGCGAGGTGTTCCGGCGGGGTGGGATGTGGCTGACCGCCGGCGAGTGGGGCGGCCCGAAGGACGGCGAGACCGTCGAGAAGCGCCAGGTGCGCTACCGGACCGTCGGTGACATGTCCTGCACGGGTGCCGTCGACTCCGACGCCGGCACGCTGGACGCCGTGATCGCCGAGATCGCCGCCTCCCGGCTCACCGAGCGCGGCGCCACCCGCGCCGACGACAAGATGTCCGAGGCCGCGATGGAAGACCGCAAGCGCGAGGGGTACTTCTAGAGATGAGCACGACCACCACGGACCTCGGCCTGACCGAGACCACCCTGCTGCGCTTCGCGACGGCCGGCTCGGTCGACGACGGCAAGTCCACCCTCGTCGGACGGCTGCTGCACGACTCCAAGTCGGTCCTCACCGACCAGCTGGAGGCCGTGGAACGCGCCTCGGCCTCGCGCGGGCAGGACGCCCCCGACCTGGCCCTGCTCACCGACGGCCTGCGCGCCGAACGCGAGCAGGGCATCACCATCGACGTGGCCTACCGCTACTTCGCCACCCCGAAGCGCCGGTTCATCCTCGCCGACACCCCCGGCCACGTGCAGTACACCCGCAACATGGTCACCGGCGCCTCCACCGCCGAGCTGACCGTGGTCCTGGTCGACGCCCGCAACGGGGTCGTCGAGCAGACCCGCCGGCACGCCGCGATCGCCGCCCTGCTGCGCGTCCCGCATGTCGTCCTCGCCGTCAACAAGATGGACCTGGTCGGCTACCAGGAGCCGATCTTCGCCGGGATCGCCGAGGAGTTCACGGCGTACGCGACCGAGCTGGGCGTCCCGGAGGTCACCGCGATCCCGATCTCGGCGCTCGTCGGCGACAACGTCGTGGAGCCGTCCGCCAACATGGACTGGTACGGCGGCCCGACCGTCCTGGAGCACCTGGAGACCGTCCCGGTCAGCCACGACCTGGCGCACTGCCACGCCCGGCTGCCCGTGCAGTACGTGATCCGCCCGCAGACCGCCGAGCACCCGGACTACCGGGGCTACGCCGGCCAGATCGCCGCCGGCACCTTCCACGTCGGCGAGCCGGTCACGGTCCTGCCGTCGGGTCGTACGACGACGATCTCGGGCATCGACCTGCTTGGCAAGCCGGTCGACTCGGCCTGGACGACCCAGTCGGTGACCCTGCTGCTCACCGACGACATCGACGTCTCGCGCGGCGACCTGATCGTCCCGACGAAGGACGCCCCGCCGACCACCCAGGAGGTCGAGGCGACCGTCTGCCACGTGGCCGACCAGCCGTTGACCGTCGGGCACCGGGTGCTGCTCAAGCACGGCACCCGCACCGTCAAGGCGATCGTCAAGGACATCCCGTCCCGGCTCACCCTCGACGACCTGTCCCTGCACCCGCACCCGGGGCAGCTCGTCGCCAACGACATCGGCCGGGTGAAGATCCGTACCGCCGAGCCGCTGCCGGTCGACTCCTACGCCGACTCGCGCCGCACCGGCTCGTTCATCCTGATCGACCCGGCCGACGGCACCACGCTCACCGCGGGCATGGTCGGCGAGTCGTTCGCCTCCCCCGAGCCCGTCAAGGACGAGGCCGAGGACGACGGGTGGGACTTCTGACATGAACTCCACCGACTTCTACTCCACGTTCGCGAAGGAGGGCGGCCGCGTCGGCAGCGGTGCTCTCGGCAGCGGGCAGGGCGGAGTCGCGCGATGTGTGTGCTGACGTACGCGCACTGCCTGCGCGCCCTCACCCCCCACCGCCGTAGACGCAGACCTGCCGACCTCCCGGCCACGACCTGAGAGACCGTGACCGCCGGGCCTCCGAGAGGAACACCTCCCGTGCCTGCAACAACAGCCTTCCGCCGCAGCCTCGCGGTGATAGCCGCGCTTCCCCTGCTCGCCCTCGCCGCCTGCGGTTACGGGTCCGACGCCGACAAGACCGACACCGCCAAGGTCGCCGCCGGTGCCAAGAAGATCGACGGCCTCGACACCGTCAAGATCGGCTACTTCGGCAACCTGACCCACGCGACCGCGCTGGTGGGCAACCAGAAGGGCTTCTTCCAGAAGGAGCTCGGCGCCACCCAGGCCAAGTACGCGATCTTCAACGCCGGGCCCTCCGAGATCGAGGCGCTCAACTCCGGCTCCATCGACATCGGCTGGATCGGCCCCTCCCCGGCGATCAACGGTTACACCAAGTCCAACGGTACCGACCTGAAGATCATCGGCGGTTCGGCGTCGGGTGGCGTGAAGCTGGTCGTCGACCCGAAGAAGATCAAGTCCCTGAAGGACGTCAAGGGCAAGAAGATCGCGACGCCTCAGCTGGGCAACACGCAGGACGTGGCGTTCCTCAACTGGATCGCCGACCAGGGCTGGAAGGTCGACGCGCAGAGCGGCAAGGGTGACGTCACGGTCGTCCGCACCGACAACAAGATCACCCCGGACGCCTTCAAGGCCGGTTCCATCGACGGCGCCTGGGTGCCGGAGCCGACCGCGTCCAAGCTGGTCGCCGAGGGCGGCAAGGTACTGCTCGACGAGTCCACGCTGTGGCCCGACAAGAAGTTCGTGATCACGAACATCATCGTGTCGCAGAAGTTCCTCAAGGCGCACCCGAAGGTCGTCGAGGCCGTGCTGAAGGGCTCGGTCGAGACCAACAAGTGGATCAACGCCAACCCTGACCAGGCGAAGGCCGCCGCCAACAAGCAGCTGGAGGTCGACTCCGGCAAGGCGCTGCCCGACAACGTCCTGGACCCGGCGTGGAAGTCGATCCAGTTCACCGACGACCCGCTGGCCTCCACCCTCAACACCGAGGCGCAGCACGCCGTCAAGGCCGGTCTGCTCACCGACCCGCTGCTGAAGAACATCTACGACCTGACGATCCTCAACAAGGTCCTCAAGGCCGACGGCGAGAGCACGGTCGACGCCGCCGGTCTCGGCAGCAGCTGACCCCGGTCCCGACGCGTTCCCAGGAGGTGACGACCATGGCCACGACCACGACACTCCCCAAGGCCGGCGAGTCGGTGGAGCACGCGGCACGCCTCGAGCATGTCTCGAAGTCCTTCGCGACTCCCGGCGGGCAGCAGCTCGTCCTGGACGACATCACGCTCGATGTCGCGCCGGGCGAGTTCGTCACCCTCCTGGGGGCCTCGGGCTGCGGCAAGTCCACGCTGCTGAACCTGGTGGCGGGCCTCGACCGCCCCACGGCGGGTTCCATCGCGACGGACGGGCGGCCCGCCCTGATGTTCCAGGAGCACGCCCTCTTCCCGTGGCTGACCGCGGGCAAGAACATCGAACTCGCCCTCAGGCTCAGGGGAGTTCCCAAGAACGACCGCCGTGCCAGGGCCGAGGAACTGCTCGAACTGGTCCGGCTGAAGGGCGCGTACGGCAAGCGTGTCCACGAGCTGTCGGGCGGTATGCGCCAGCGTGCGGCGCTGGCCCGGGCACTCGCCCAGGAGAGCAACCTGCTGCTGATGGACGAGCCGTTCTCGGCCCTGGACGCCATCACCCGGGACGTGCTGCACGACGAGCTGACCCGGATCTGGCAGGAGACCGGGGTCTCCGTCCTGTTCGTCACGCACAATGTGCGCGAGGCGGTCCGGCTCGCGCAGCGGGTGATCCTGCTGTCGTCCCGCCCGGGCCGGATAGCGCGCGAGTGGACGGTCGGCATTCCGCAGCCGCGCCGGATCGAGGACGCGCCCGTGGCCGAACTGTCCCTTGAGATCACCGATGTACTGCGTGGGGAGATCCGCCGTCATGGCCAGCACTGAGGCGACGCCGGCCAAGGACGCCGGAAGTGTCGAGGCGGGCCTCGACGCACTGGAGACGTCGACCACCGGCCGCCCGACCTTCCGGCAGACCTTCACCGCCAAGATCCTGCCGCCGATCATCGCGCTCGCCGTGGTCCTCGTGGTCTGGACGCTCCTCGTGCCGGTCGTGGACGACCCGTCCAAGCTGCCCTCGCCGGCCGCGGTGGGCAGCGCGTTCAAGGACGCCTGGCTCAAGGGCGACCTGCTCGGCTACATCTGGACCAGTGTCAGCCGTGGCCTCCTCGGCTTCCTCTTCGCCCTGGTCATCGGCACCCCGCTGGGTCTGCTGGTGGCCCGGGTGAAGTTCGTGCGCGCGGCCATCGGGCCGATCCTGTCCGGCCTCCAGTCGCTGCCGTCGGTGGCCTGGGTGCCGCCGGCCGTGATCTGGCTGGGTCTGAACAACTCGATGATGTACGCGGTGATCCTGCTCGGCGCGGTCCCGTCCATCGCCAACGGTCTCGTCTCCGGCGTCGACCAGGTACCGCCGCTGTTCCTGCGCGCCGGCCGCACGATGGGCGCGACGGGCGTCAAGGGCATCTGGCACGTGGTGCTGCCGGCGGCGCTGCCCGGCTATGTGGCGGGCCTGAAGCAGGGCTGGGCGTTCTCCTGGCGCTCGCTGATGGCGGCGGAGATCATCGCCAGCTTCCCCGACCTCGGCGTGGGTCTCGGCCAGCTCCTGGAGAACGCCCGCACCGCCAGCGACATGGCCATGGTGTTCGAGGCCATCATCCTTATCCTGTTCGTCGGCATCGCGATCGACCTGCTGATCTTCAGCCCGCTGGAGCGGTGGGTGCTGCGCAGCCGCGGTCTGCTGGTGAAGAGCTGAGGTCGCCCATGCGCAATCCGGTCCTCGTCGTCATCGCCCACGGCAGCCGCGATCCGCGGCACGCGGCGACCGTGCACGCCCTGGTACGGCGGGTACGGTCGCTGCGGCCCGGGCTGCGCGTGGAAACCGGATTCCTGGACTTCAACGTCCCCTCCGTGCAGGGGGTGCTGGAGTCCCTGGCGGCGGAGGGTGTCCGTGACGTCGTAGCCCTTCCGTTGTTGCTGACCCGCGCCTTCCACGCGAAGGCGGACATCCCGGCCGTACTGCGGGACGCGCCGACTCGGTTGCGGATCCGGCAGGCGGAGGTGCTGGGCCCGTCCCCGCTGCTCCTGGCGGCCCTCGATCGGCGGCTGCACGAGGCGGGGCTGACACCCGCCGACAAACCCTCGACCGGGGTCGTACTGGCCTCGGCGGGGTCCAGTGACCCGGAGGCGATCGCAGTGATCGCGGATATCGCGCGGGAGTGGCGGCACACCGGTTGGTGCGCCGTGCGGCCTGCGTTCGCCTCCGCATCCCTCCCCCGCACCGAGGACGCGGTACGGGAGCTGCGGGACCTCGGCTGCGCCCGGGTGGCCGTGGCTCCCTATGTCCTCGCCCCCGGCTTCCTGCCCGACCGGATAGCGCGGGGCGCGGCGGAGGCGGATGTGCTGGCCGAGGTGCTCGGCCCGGCGCCGGAGGTGGCTCGGGTGCTGCTGGAGCGGTACGACGCGGCCCGCACCCCCGCTCTGGCGGCCGTCGGCGCCTGAGCCGTCCGAGGAGGGCCCCTGGGGTTCGCGGTCCGGCGCTCCCCTGTGACGTCGGACCGCGAACGGCCGGCCCACAGCGGGGCTCTCACGAGCGTCACTGCCGTGGCCGGCTCTTACTTCAGCGCCGCGGTCGGCGAACGTGTCACACCAGCGGCATTACCGGTTCAGTTTCCCAACGACTTTTCCCCGTCGGGCAGTTGACCGGGTGGCCGCGCTGACCGTGGCCACCCGGTCCGACGCCCCCGCGGTCACCGCGGCGACGGTCACCGTGTAGCGCGTGCCGGGCTGCAGCCCGCCGATCACCCGGAACATGCCCTTGGCCGAGGGCCGGGTGACCAGGACGTCCCGTCCGGTGACGTCGATCGGGGTACGGCCGTCGGAGACGGTCACCCGGTAGCCGGTCACCTTGGCGTCGCCGAGGGCGGTCGGCAGGGTCCGGGCGAGCGTGGCCGCGGTGGCCGCCGTACGCAGCTCGGGGCCGGTCGGCGCGGCCGGGAGGGTGCTCGCAGCCGTCGGGGCCAGCGGTGCCGAGGCGAGCGAGGGGGCACTCTCGCCGTGGGCGTTGCGGGCGGTGACCGTCACGGTGACGGGACCTCCGGAGACACCCAGGCGTACGAGGGCGGTCCGCTTGAACTCGGCCGCGGAGACGCTCCCCTCCCCGACCTGGCGGCCTGGCCGCGCCGGGGCGGCGCCCACTGATCACGCGTGGCCTTCGCGATGCTGCCCGCCCACCGCGACCCCGACCGCCCGGTCAGCTCCCGCTTGCGCTCCGCCCACTCACGGAGGACGACCGGCCTGCGGGCAGTCACGTTCCCGGGGCGGTGAGCTGCACCAGCTTGACGACCGTGTTCCAGTTCCGGGTCGTGGCGATCAGCCCCTTGTTGGTCCGGGGCCGGGACAGCGCCTCCGCCAGCTTGGAGCGGCCGAGGCCGTCGGGGGCGTACAGGTACAGCGCGCGGTCGCCGAGGCGGAACTCCTCGGGGAGGTGGGCTGCGGGGTCCATGTCCGCGAAGCGCTCCGGGGCGACCGGCCCGGAGAAGTAGGTGACGTGCAGCTGCTTGGCCTCAAGTTCGGCGGCCGGGAACGGGCAGGCCTCGGCGATCGCCCTCAGATAGGCGTGGTCGCGGACGAGCACGTCGACGGAGAAGCCGAACCGCTCCTCGATCCCCTTGGTCAGCTCCGCGGCCAGCGACTCGGCGTCCCCGCGAGCGGCGAAGACGGCCTGTCCGCTCTGGAGGTAGGTCTGCACGGACTCGTACCCGAGGCCGGCCATGAGCGCCCGCAGCTCGGCCATCGGGAGCTTCTTCCTGCCGCCCACATTGATCCCGCGCAGCAGCGCCGCATACATCGTCATTCGAACACCTTAGAACGGCCGTCGTGCCCCGTGGGGGTGGGCACGACGGCCGTGCCGGGCATGCCGGACTGCCCGAAACTCTGGCCGATCGGACCGCCCCGGATCAACTCCTACACGCACCTGTGACTTGTTCAACAAGGTTCTGTAATCACAAAGGGGATCCAAGTCGTCGGAAGGGACACCCCTGACCATCACCCCCGAGATGGGTCGATAGATGTAAGGGCCCGACATCCTCCCAGGCGATGAGAGTCGGCCACCGCACTTCACCGGGCAGCACGAGGAGGCGGTCCTGTCCGGCCCATACCTTCGAATCGAACGAAGGAAATCGTGAAGACGTCGTGGCGGCCGGGGCCGTCACCGCACACGAGGGGGGTAATCCCGTCATGGGGAACGGAGAGACGCGGGTGCGGGGCCTGGCTGCCCGGGCCGGCGGCTGGAGCGCCCGGCATCGCTGGGCCGCCGTCGGCATATGGGTGCTGTTCGTCGTCCTGGCGATGGGACTCGGCTCGGCGGCCGGCCGGGTCGACGTGGCCGAGAGCGACCAGCTCAAGGGTGAGACACACACCGCGGCGAAGATCATCGACGACGCCGGGATCAAGGAGCCGGCCGCGGAGACGGTCCTGGTCCAGTCCAAGAACCCGTCGGTCAGGTCCACCGACGCCGAGTTCAAGTCCGCCGTCGCGGATGTCGTCAAGGCGGTCGACGGCACCGGCAAGGTCACGGGCATCACCTCGCCGTACAACACCGGAACCATCTCGAAGGACGGCCGCAGCGCGCTGGTCCAGTTCGACATGCGCGGCGACGCGGAGACCGCCGCCGACCGGGTCGAGCCGGTGCTGGACGCGGTGGCCGGGGTGCAGAAGGCGCACGACACGCTGCGGATCGCGGAGATCGGCGGCGCCAGCATGAACAAGCAGTACGACGACGCCTTCGGCAAGGACTTCCAGCGGGCCGAGTACTCCGCCGTGCCGGTGGCCTTCGGGATCCTGCTGATCGCCTTCGGCGCACTGGTGGCCGCGCTGCTGCCGGTCGGCCTCGCGATCACCGCGATCATGGCGACGATGGGCCTGATGGGCCTGGTCAGCCATCTGCAGCCGATGAGCGACACCGCCAACTCCGTGATGCTGCTCGTCGGCATGGCCGTCGGCGTCGACTACTGCCTGTTCTATCTGCGCCGGGAGCGCGAGGAACGGGAGGCCGGCCGGGACGCGGGCGCGGCGCTGCGGATCGCCGCGGCCACCAGCGGCCGGGCCATCATCGTCTCCGGTGTCACCGTTTGCGTGGCGATGGCGGGCATGCTGTTCACCGGCCTCGCCGAGTTCGAGGCGATGGGCCTGGCCTCCCTGATGGTCGTCGCGGTCGCCATGGTCGGCTCGGTGACCGTCCTGCCCGCGCTGCTCTCCCTGCTGGGCGGGCGGGTCGAGAAGGGCCGGATCCCGTTCCTGCGCCGCCGCAAGCGCGCCCACGGCCCCTCGGAGAGCCGGTTCTGGACCGCCGTACTGCGAGGCGTGCTCGCCAAGCCGCTGGTCTCCGTGCTCGTGGCGGTCGGCGCGCTGCTCGCGGTCGCCGCTCCCGCCCTCGGCATGAAGACCTCGCAGCTCACCCTGGACCAGGAGTTCGGCGGCTCGCTGCCGATCGTGCAGACCTACGACCGCGTCAACCAGGCCTTCCCCGGCGGCTCCGAGCCTGCTGAGGTGGTCGTCAAGGCCAAGGACATCAACGCCCCCGAGGTCAGGCAGGCGCTGACCGACTTCAAGGCGCGGGCGATCAGCTCGGGCGCCTCGCGCGGCCCGGTCGAGATCACGATGCACGACTCCCAGAACGTCGCCCTGGTCTCCGTGCCGCTGGTCGGCGGCTCCGACCTGGACAAGGCCGACGCGAGCCTGCGGAAGCTGCGCGACGAGGTACGGCCGGCCACCCTCGGCAGGGTCGACGGGGTGCAGGCGCCGGTCACCGGGTCGGTGGCGGGCAACCACGACTTCAACGACCAGCTGATCGGCTCGGTCGTCCCGGTCTTCGCCTTCGTGGTCGTCTTCGCCTTCCTCCTCATGCTGCTGTCGTTCCGCTCGCTGACGGTCGCGGTCACCTCGATCCTGCTCAACCTGCTCTCGGTCGGCGCCGCCTACGGCATTCTCGTCGCCGTCTTCCAGCACGGCTGGGGTGCCTCCCTGGTGGGTGCGGAGGGCGTCGGCGCGATCGTCAGCTGGCTGCCGCTGTTCCTCTTCGTGATCCTGTTCGGCCTGTCGATGGACTACCACGTGTTCGTGGTCTCCCGGATCCGCGAGGCCCGGCTGCGCGGCCGCTCCACCAGGGAGGCGATCCAGCACGGGGTGGTCACCACGGCCGGGGTCGTCACCAGCGCCGCCGTCATCATGGTCGCCGTGTTCGCGATCTTCGGCACGCTGTCCATGCAGTCCATGAAGCAGATGGGCGTGGGGCTGGCGGCCGCGGTCCTCATCGACGCGACGCTGATCCGGGGTGTGCTGCTCCCGGCGGTGATGGCCCTGCTCGGCGAGCGCAACTGGTACCTGCCCAGTTGGCTGCGCCGGCTGCCCGACCTGACCCACGACGAGTCTCCGGAGCCGGTGGCACCGCCGGTGACACGGGGCGAGCAGGACCGGCTGCCGGTCTGATCCGATTCCGAGCAACACCCTCAGACGCAGGGCCCGTTGGTCTCCGGGGGAGCCAACGGGCCCTGCCCCTTTGTCCGGCTCAGCGCTGATAGCGGGCGAGCACCAGATTGCCGTCCTTCTCCAGGCGGTGGCGGAGCTCGTCGAGGCCGATGGCTCCGCTGTAGTACGACTGGAAGGCGGGGGTGGCCACCTTGTCCTTCCACTCCGGGTAGCCGCGGACCGTCTGGGCGGGGGCCGGGCTGAGGTGGCCGGCCAGAGCGGCGCCGGTGGCCCAGCCGTACTTGGCGGTGTGCAGGGCCGGGTCCTTCAGGGCCTGAGTGCCGGTGGGCAGCATCCAGTCGCCGAGGGCGAGCCGGACCATGTTCCTCGGCCGGAGCAGGAAGTCGATGAACTCCGCCGCCTCCTTCTTGTGCGGGCTGTCCTCGGCGATGGACAGCGTCTGCGGGCTGACACCCTGGGCGAGTCCGTCGGCGCCGGCCGGGGCGGGCAGCACCTCCCAGTCGAAGCCCTTCGGCGCCTGCTGGACGATCTGCTGACGGTAGGAGAAGCCGAGCGGGACCATCGCGTACTTGCCGCCGAAGAAGCCCGGAAGGGTGTCCGAGCCGCCGCTGCCCAGCGTCGAGCCGGGTGCGCTGTGGTCGATGCCGACCTGGTCGTGGACGGTGCGCGGCACGACCTGGTCGGCGGCTTCGAAGCGCACGGTCACCTTGCCGTCCACGTCCCGGTGGAAGAGCTGTCCGCCCGCCGACAGCGACAGGTTGAGCGTGGCGGAGACGGGCTCCTTGAGCGGCCAGGCGACGCCGTACCTGCCGTCGCCGCTGAGCTGTTCGGTGACCTGCCGGAACTCCGCCCAGCTCCAGGGGCGTTGGGGTGTGGGTATGCGCACTCCTGCCTTCGCGAGCCAGGTGCTGTTGGCGATCAGCACCCGTGGCTCCTGGAGGAACGGCACACCGTAGATGCCGTCCCCGAAGGTCGCCGTCTCCCAACTTCGCTGCGGTATCTCCGACTTGAGGCGGTTGGTCAGCAGGTCGGTCAGGTCGGTGAGGTAGCCGCCGTAGGCGAAGTCGGCGAGATCGTCGGAGGCGTCGTGGATGATGTCCGGGGCCTCACCGCCCTCGAAGGAGGTGAGCAGCTGGTCGTGGACGCTGTCCCAACTTCCCTGCACATACTCGACCTTGACGTCCGCGTGAGTGGCGTTCCACTCCTTCACCAGCTCCTTGTTGGCGGTGACCGACTCCTCCTGCCAGGCCAGGGACTGGAAACGGAGGGTGATCGGACCGCCGGTGCCCCTCCCGCCGGCCGTGCAGCCCGCGAGCAGGAGAAGAAGGACGACAAGTGCGGTGGTGCCCCTGGTCCGCATCAGCCCATCGCCGCCGCATAGCCGAATTGGCCGTACCGGAAGGCCTCTTCGTAGGCGAACAGCATCGGCAGCCGGGTCTTGCCGCCGGGGCCGCCATTGGTCAGGACGTAGACCAGGGCGAAGGAGTTGAAGTTCCAGATGAGATTGAGCGCGGTGATCGCCAGGGCGACGGGTCTCAGGGCGGCCCAGGTGACCGCGCGGAAGCGGCGCCAGGCGCCGGCGCCGTCCACCGCCGCGGCCTCGTGCAGTTCGCGCGGGGTGTTCTGCAGTCCTGCGAGCAGGGCGACCGTGGTCTGCGGCAGCCCGGCCCAGACACCGACGACGATCACGGCGGGCAGGGCGGTGCCGAGGCCGCTCAGCCAGTCCCGGCCGTCACCGAGGCCGAGGTCGCGCAGGGTCTCGTTGAGGATCCCCGCGTCCGGGTTGTAGACCAGCCGCCACATGATGCCGACGACGACCTCGGGCATCGCCCAGGGCACGATCGCCAGGGCGCGGGCCAGCCAGCGCAGCCGTAACTCCTGGTTGAGGAGGAGGGCGAGGCCCAGGGCGAGCAGGAACTGGGGCACGGTCACACCGACGGCCCAGATCAGGCCGATCCGGAACGACTCCCAGAAGAGCGTGTCGTGCAGGAGGTCCTGGAAGTTGAGGCCGCCGATCCACCGGGTGGCCGCGGTCCGGCCCGACTGGGCATCGGTGAACGCCAGCAGGATCCCGTAGAGGAGCGGGCCCACGCTCAGTACGAGGATCGGGATCAGGGCGGGCAGGACCAGGAACCAGGCGCCGTGGCCGGTCAGGCGTGCGGCGGCCGGTCGCCTCACGGTGGCCACGTTCGTCGCCAATGCCACGTCATCCCCCTTTGCGCGGCCCGGTCGTGCCTGGTCATGGTCGTGAAGGCAGGTTGTCTCGTCAAGGCACCGCGCATTCGTCGCGACCTCCGTGGATGCGAGACTGACCGGCGGATGGCGAGAAGACGACGCCGTGTGCACCCGCACAGGCGCGGGTGCCCGGGCACCGGGAACAGACGCGGAGGCGGACGATGGACGAGGCAAGGGCGCGGGACGTACTGGCCGCGGCGGGTGTGCTGCCCGGTGCGGCGGTTGACGCCTCGCTCCTCGCCCTGGGCGAGAACGCGGTGTTCGCCGCCGGTGACCTGGTGGTGAAGGTCGGCCGGGACGCCGAACTCCTTGACCGGGCCCGGCGTGAGCTGGAGATCGCCGGGTGGCTGGCGGAGGCGGGCGTCCCGGCCGTACGGGCCGCCGAGCCGAAGGCGCGGCTCGTGGACGGTCACCCGGTGACCGTGTGGCACCGGCTGGCGGATCCGGTACGGCCGGCCGATCCGCGCGATCTGGCCGGACTGCTGCGGATCGTGCACGCACTGCCCTCTCCTCCCTTCGAGTTGCCGCCCCGCGAGCTGCTGGGCGGTGTGGAACGCTGGCTGCGGCTCGCCGGCGACGCGGTCGACCCCGCCGACGCGGCCTATCTGCGGGAGCGCCGGGACGGTTTCGCGGCGGCCGCGGCCGCGCTGACCCCGCGGCTGGCTCCGGGGCCGATCCATGGGGACGCGCTGGCCCGCAATGTGCATGTCGGGCCGGACGGGCCGGTCCTGGTCGATCTGGAGACCTTCTCGTCCGACCTGCGCGAGCACGACCTGGTGGTCATGGCGCTCTCCCGGGACCGGTACGGGTTGCCGGCCGAGACCTATGACTCGTTCGTCGAGGCCTATGGGTGGGATGTGCGGGAGTGGGAGGGGTGCTCGGTGCTGCGCGGCGCCCGGGAGACGGCCAGCTGTGCGTGGGTCGCACAGCATGCGCCGAGCAATCCGAAGGCGCTGGCGGAGTTCGGGCGGCGGGTGGCGTCGCTGCGGGAGGGGGACGAGTCGGTGCGCTGGTACCCCTTCTGAGCCCCGCTGCTGCCAAGCCCGCTGCGGCCTCAGACCGTCTCGTCCGCCAACTCACGCAGCGGCCAGGCTCCGTCGACCACCGCGTCCGCTTCGCCCTTGCGCCGCAGGAACTGCTGGAAGTCCGTCGCCCACTCCGCGTACCACTCCACCTGGCGTTCGTGCAGTTGTGCCGGGCCCAGGGACGCGATCTTCGGGTGGCGGTCGGCTATGGCCCGGGCCAGGCGGGCCGCGGCCAGGGCGTCGGCCGACGCGTTGTGGGCGGAGGCGAGGGTGATGCCGTACTCGACGCAGACCGCTTCGAGGTTGCGCTTGCCGCGGCGGTAGCGGTCGACCCAGCGGTCGATGGTGTACGGGTCGATGACCGGCGCCGGGTCGAGGCCGCCGAGGCGGTCGGAGAGGGACGGCAGGCCGTGCCGGCGCAGTTCCGCCGAGAGCAGGGTGAGGTCGAAGGTCGCGTTGTAGGCGACGACCGGGACGCCCGTCTTCCAGTACCCGGTGAGAACGTCGGCGAGGGCGTCGGCGACCTGGTCCGCGGGGCGGCCCTCGGCCGCCGCCCGCTCGTTGCTGATGCCGTGCACCGCCACCGCGTCGGCGGGGATCTCCACGCCCGGATCCGCCAGCCACTCGCGGCGGCCCAGCTCCTGCCCGGCCCTGACCTCGATCACGGCGGCCGTGACGATGCGCGCCTCGCGCGGATCCGTACCCGTCGTCTCCAGATCGAAGCCGATCAGGAGCTCTTGGTGCCAGCCCATGGGCGGTCCCCCTTCTTGGTGGTGCTTTCCCCCAGTGGTCTCCACCCTCGCATGCGCCACTGACAATCAGAGGACCGCGTTCCGCTTACCGTCGCGCCTACCTCAGGACACAGGGCGCGAATCCGCCCAAGCCATTTCGAACTCCTCGCGGTATGTCGGGAAGAGTCCTGCTTCCATGATGTCGTCCGACTTGACCACCTTGTCGCCGTTGCGCAGTACCAGCACCGGCGACTCCATGCCCCGCGCCCCGCGCAGATAGGACTGGACGATCGCGACACCGTCGGCGCCGTCGCCGTCGACCAGGTAGGCGGAGAAGCGGGGGGTGTCGTCGTACACCTGGATCTCGAAGGCGCCCGGGTCGCGCAGCCGGGAGCGGACCCGGCGCATATGGAGGATGTTCATCTCGACCGAGCGGGAGAGTTCGCCCCGTTTCATTCCGAGTTCGCGCTCGCGGCGCTTGATCGCGCTGGACGCGGGGTTGAGAAAGAGCAGCCGGACCCGGCAGCCGGTCTCGGCGAGCCGGACCAGGCGGCGGCCGGAGAAGTTCTGTACGAGCAGGTTGAGTCCGATGCCGATGGCGTCCAGCCGGCGGGCGCCGCCGAAGAGGTCCTCGGCCGGGAACTGGCGCATGAGACGGACCCGGTCGGGGTGGACGGCGACGACGTCCGCGTAGCGGTCGCCCACCAGGTCCTCCACCGCGTCCACCGGCAGCCGGCGCGCGGAGGGCACGTCACCGCCCGTGCCGAGCATCTCCAGGAGCCGGGCGGAGGCCCGTTCGGCCTGGTTGAGGACGGCCTCGGAGAGCGCGCGGTTGCGGGAGACGACGTTGCGGGTCACCTCCAGCTCGTCGAGGGCGAGTTCGACGTCCCGGCGTTCGTCGAAGTACGGCTCGAAGCACGGCCAGTGCTGCACCATCAGCTCGCGCAGCTGCGGGAGGGTGAGGAAGCTGATCACGTTGTCGTCGGCCGGGTCGAGCAAGTAGCCCTTGCGACGGCTGACTTCGCGGACCGCGACCGCCCGCTGGACCCACTCCTGACCGGCGGGCCCGGCCGCGGCGACCACCCACTCGTCGCCGTGGACCGGTTCGTAGATGGGGCGCAGGACGGCGGCCACGACCGCGCGCAGCCGCTGTTCGACGAGGTTCAGCCAGATGTAGGCACGGCCGGCCCGCTGGGCGCGCGTACGCACCTCCAGCCAGGCGTCGGCGTCCCACTCCAGCTCCGGTCCGATGGAGCCCGAGGCGTCCATCGGCCGGGCCAGGGACACCGCGCCGGGCGGGACGTCTGTGGAGTTCCCCTCGTGACCCTCGTCACCAGGGGGCAGCTCCAGGCCTCCCGAGCCCACCCGTGCACCGCCTTCCAATCCCCCGGACTTTCCCCTTGCCAACGATCAAGGAAGGGTACTCCGGGAGTGGTCGGCGGTGCAGCCGGATGGACAGTGTCGTTTCTCAACTACCTTCTCGGGGCTTCCCGTTCTGATCAGCAAGGGCGGCCGGAGTGAGCGGATTCATAGCGGTGACATCACGCGGGGCGATGGAGAAGCCCTGCCAGTGGACCGGCATGGGCTGCTGGTCCTCGTCACGCACCACGTGGTGGAAGCCGACGTTCACCCAGACCACGGGGTTGGTGAGGGTCTGCCCGTTCACCCACTGGTCGACGTTCTTGGGGTGACCGTTGGCGCAGCCCGGGTTGTTGCTGGCGAACAGCTCGCACTTGTCGTACTGGGTGAAGTAGATGTCGTGCTTGGTGAAACCGTGACCCGGGTACTTGTTGCTGGCGCCCGGCACGATCTCGTACGAACGGGCGTGCCCGTCCTTGTTCTTGCCGGCCGCGCTGACCACCCGCCACCAGCGCATGTTCTTGTAGTCACCGGCGAGTTCCCTGGTGACGTTGGTGCGGGTGGTCTTGTTGGTGGGCGCCTCCTGGCCGTGCGCGGGCGCGCTGACCACCGAGTCGTACTGTTCGACACGGCTCTTGGAGGAGCCGTCGAGGTCGAAGTCCAGCTTCCAGAAGACGTTGTGGCTGGTGGCGTAGGAAGTGGCGCCCTTGCCTATCGGCCAGCCACGGCCGTCCCCGGCGTCGTAGTCGCCCGGGGAGAGGCTGCCGGTGGCGCCGACGTTCATGTTGATCGTGCCGTCGTCCTGGAACCGCCACTCGGTCATGTACTCGTACCAGCCGACCTTGTTGACAGTGTAGACCAGCAGATCCTTGCCCTGCTGCTGGTACACCCGGTTGCCGGTGTCGGCCTGCATCCGGTACGCGTGGCCGCGCGAACGGGTGGTGGTGCACAGGCCGTTGACGTTCGGGTGGGCCGGGTCCCAGGCCTCGGGGACCTTGACCGTCTTTATGGTGCCGCCGGGGCATTCGGCCGCGGCGAGCGGCATGAGGCCCTGGGCGAAGCCGAAGCCGGTCAGGTCGTCGTACTCGACGCTGCCGTCGTCGTAGGGGACGTCGATCTGGCCGAGGCGGGCGCTGGAGAGGACCTTGATGGGGGCCGACTCGCCCTTGGGCTGGTAGGAGATGTGCTCCAGGACCAGTCCGGCCTTGCTGTCGTAGCGCCAGCACATCCGCCAGGTGGTGCCGGTGGAGAGCTTCCGCTCGATCCGGTAGGCGGCGGAGCAGTCGGCGGCGGGCGCGGCGGCCCGCTTGGGCTGCGCGGCGGCGGGTCCGGCCGCGGTGGTCGCGCCGGCGGCCAGCGCGGCCACGGACAGGCCCACGGCGGCCGTCCTGCGGGCGCGGCGGATTCTGTTCGGGTGCATGACGAAGTGACTCCTCGTGCGGGAGATGCAGTCGGGAATGGAGCTGGGAAATGCGAACGGGACCGGCTCAGCGGCCGAGCTTCACGACCTTGCGTGCGCTGAGGTCGACGATCAGGGAGCGGGCGTCGATCCAGGGCCCGTTCTTGATCTTCGGGAAGAGCCGCACGCAGCGGTGTTCGCCGCACTTGTCGAGCGCGGCCGGCTGGGCGCCCTCAGTCGCGCGGTAGATCGCGCTGTTGAGCAGCAGCTGCTGCTCCGGGGAGGTGAGGACCTCGCCGGTGGCGTCCTTGAAGTCCGCATTCAGGCCGGCGCCGAGCGGGTCGGCGACGAGCAGCTGGAGCGCCTCGACGTTCTCGTCGTGGCTGAGCGGCGGCTGGACACCCTGCCGGGTGGTGGTGTGCTCGACCTTGCCGGTGTCGAGGTTGACGGTCCGGGTGACGAGGCTGTCGTCCCGGTAGTCGTAGAACGTCACGTCCGCGCGGCGCGGCGCGCTCGTGGCGTCCAGTTCGTTCGCGTCCGGCTCGGCCAGGTCGACGCTGATCCGTTGCGGGCCGCGCCGGCCCTCGACGTTCTCCCCGGCGTTGAACATCTGCTGGGTCAGGGCGAGATGTTCGACACGTTTGATCTCGTCGTCGGTCAGCGGGTCGCTGCCCGTGCCCTTCTTTCCCTCGGCCGGCGCCTGTTCCACCACGCCCGGCTTGACGGCGTCCGTGCCCTGGCCCGCCTGCTGCGCGGCGACCGAGCCGGTCCCGTCGCCCCCTCCCGTGTCGTCCGCACCCGCCGTACCCGGCAGGGTGATCCCGACCATTACGGCGGTCCCCGCAACCGCCAGGCCGGCACCGGCCACCACTTTGCCCAGATGGCGGTGCACTATCTTGCGCACATCTTCCCCCTACTCCCCCTTGGTCACAGGGAGTACGCGTTTGCCCCACTGGTTCGGCACACGTCGCCACTTGGGCCACTGTGTGCACTGGTCGCCGGGTAAGAGGGACGTAAGTCACATGGGGTTCCATTACTTTCGGGCAGACTCATGACCAAGGCGCCCCCGCGCGCAATACACACCTGGAAGAGTCGACTTCATGCAGGTCTGGCCTGGAGAGGCGTATCCGCTCGGTGCCACGTACGACGGCGCCGGGACCAACTTCGCGGTGTTCACGGAGACCGCGGACCGAGTGGAGCTGTGTCTACTGCACGACGATGGCTCCGAGACGGCGGTGGAGCTGCGCGAGAGCGACGCCTTCGTCCGGCACGCGTACCTGCCCGGGGTGATGCCCGGGCAGCGCTACGGCTTCAGAGCGCACGGCCCGTACGACCCCGGACGCGGTCTGCGCTGCAACTCGGCGAAGCTGCTCCTCGACCCCTACGCGAAGGCGGTCAGCGGGTCGGTGCGCTGGGGCGAGGAGGTGTACGGCTACCACTTCGGCGACCCCGACAAGCGCAACGATCTGGACTCGGCCCCGCACACCATGACGTCGGTCGTCGTCAACCCGTACTTCGACTGGGGCGACGACCGGCGGCCGCGCACCGAGTACCACCACACGGTGATCTACGAGGCCCATGTGAAGGGCCTGACCATGCGCCACCCGGGGCTGCCCGAGGAGCTGCGCGGCACCTACGCGGGCCTCGCACACCCGGCGGTCATCGAACACCTGACGGAGCTCGGTGTCACGGCACTGGAGCTGATGCCGGTCCACCAGTTCGTCAACGACCACCGGCTGGTCGACATGGGCCTGAACAACTACTGGGGCTACAACACGATCGGTTTCTTCGCCCCGCACAACGCGTACGCCTCCTGGGGCGACCGCGGCCAGCAGGTCCTGGAGTTCAAGTCGGCGGTCCGGGCGCTCCACGAGGCCGGGATCGAGGTGATCCTGGACGTCGTCTACAACCACACCGCCGAGGGCAACCACCTGGGCCCGACGCTCTCCTTCCGGGGTCTGGACAATCCGTCGTACTACCGGCTGACGGACGACCCCCGCTATTACATGGACACGACCGGCACCGGGAACTCCCTGCTGATGCGGTCCCCGCACGTCCTCCAGATGATCATGGACTCGCTGCGGTACTGGGTCACCGAGATGCATGTCGACGGCTTCCGTTTCGACCTCGCGGCGACGCTGGCGAGGCAGTTCCACGAGGTGGACCGGCTGTCGTCGTTCTTCGACCTGGTGCAGCAGGACCCGGTGGTCTCCCAGGTGAAGCTGATCGCCGAGCCCTGGGACGTGGGCGAGGGCGGTTACCAGGTGGGCAACTTCCCGCCGCTGTGGACCGAGTGGAACGGCAAGTACCGCGACACCGTGCGCGACCTGTGGCGCGGCGAGCCACGCGCGCTCGCGGAGTTCGCGTCCCGGCTTACCGGATCCTCCGACCTCTACCAGGACGACGGCCGCCGCCCGCTGGCTTCCATCAACTTCGTGACCTGCCACGACGGGTTCACGCTGCACGACCTGGTGTCGTACAACGAGAAGCACAACGAGGCCAACGGCGAGGACAACCGGGACGGCGAGAGCCACAACCGCTCCTGGAACTGCGGGGTCGAGGGGCACACCGACGATCCCGCGGTCCTCGAACTGCGCGAACGGCAGATGCGGAACTTCATCGCCACGCTGATGCTCTCCCAGGGCGTGCCGATGATCGGCCACGGCGACGAGTTCGCGCGCACACAGCAGGGGAACAACAACGCGTACTGCCAGGACAACGAGCTGTCCTGGGTGGACTGGCCGGGCCCCGAGGACGACAGCGACCTGCTGACCTTCACGCGGGCGATGGCACGGCTGCGCAAGGAGCACCCGGTCTTCCGGCGCCGCCGCTTCTTCCACGGCCGCCCGGTGGAGGGCACCCACGACGACCTCTCCGACATCGCCTGGTTCACTCCGGAGGGCCATGAGATGGCCCAGCAGGACTGGGGGTCGACTCAGGCGTCGGCCCTGACCGTGTTCCTCAACGGCAACGCGATCTCGGAACCGGGGCCGCGCGGGGAGCGGATCGCCGACGACTCCTTCCTGCTGATGTTCAACGCCTCGCCGGAACCGCTGGAGTTTCTGGTGCCGGTGAATCACGGCCGGCAGTGGGAGGTGGTGGTGGACACCGCCAGGGCCGAGGGGGTGCCACCGGGGCCGAAGGTGGACGGGGGCGCGCGGCTGTCGTTGGTGGGGCGGAGCCTGACTGTTCTGAAGAGGCCCGCCTAGAGAGCCGGCAGCGGGGCGGAGCCGTATCCGATGTGCGGCTCCGCCCCGCGGGCGCGACCGGCGCCCACCGGCCCGCGCCGTGACACAAAACTCGACGAGACGGGTACTACGTCCGCATGACAGCCGAGCGAACCGCCTCCGCCGCGCCGACAGCCACCTACCGCCTTCAGATCCAGCCCAGCTTCCCTTTCTCGGCCGCCGAGGCGTCCGTGCCGTACATCTCCTCCCTCGGCGTCTCCCATCTGCACCTCTCCCCCGTCCTGGAGGCCGTGCCGGGCTCCACGCACGGCTATGACGTCGTCGACCACGCGCGCGTGCGCGAGGAACTCGGCGGCGAGGAGGGACTGCGCGCGCTCGCGCGTACCGCGCGGGAGCACGGTCTCGGTCTGGTCGTGGACATCGTGCCGAACCACATGGCCATGTCCCCCCGGCACAACCACGCCCTGTGGGAGGTCCTGCGGGAGGGCCCCAAGTCGCCGTACGCCCGCTGGTTCGACATCGACTGGGAGGCGCAGGGCGGGCAGCTGCTGGTGCCGGTGCTCGGCGGGCCGGTCGGCGAGGTGCTCGGGCAGCTCGTGGTCGACGGCGACGTACTGCGCTATCACGAGCATGCCTTCCCGCTCCGGGAGGGCACCGCGGACCTGCCGCTGCCGGAGTTGCTGGACGCCCAGTGGTACCGCCCGGTGTGGTGGCGGCTGGCCCGGACCGAGCTGAACTACCGGCGGTTCTTCAGCATCTCGGAGCTGATCGGGGTGCGGGTGGAGGACCCGGAGGTGTTCGAAGCCACCCACGCCAAGATTCTCCAGCTGCTGCACGAGGGGGTGGTGGACGGGCTGCGCGTCGACCATCCCGACGGGCTCGCCGACCCCACCGCCTATCTCGCGCGGCTGCACAAGGCGACCGGCGGGCGCTGGACGGTCGTGGAGAAGATCCTGGCCGACGGTGAGCGGCTGCCGGCCGGCTGGCCGGTCGCGGGGACCACCGGGTACGACGCGCTGCGGCAGGTGGACGGCCTGTTCACGGATCCCGCGGGCGCCGGTGAACTGCTGGGCCAGTACCGGCGGTTCGCGGCCCCCCAGACGGACCGGGGCGGCGACTGGGAGGCGACCGTGCGGCGGGCGGCGTACAAGGTGCTCACGCACGAGCTGGCGGCCGAGACGGACCGGCTGACCCGGGCGGCAGCGCGCGTGTGCGCGACGTCGCCGGACCCCGCGCTGCGCGACCGGGCGCCCTGGGCGCTGCGCATCGCGCTGGAGGAGTTGCTGGTCCGGATGCGGGTGTACCGGCCGTACACCTCGGGCGACGCGGCCGCCGTGGTCACCGAGCGGGCGGCCGAGGAGGCCCGCTCGGCCTTCGTGGTGCCCGAGGAGGGCGGGGCGGTGGACGTGGTGCGCGGGCTGCTGCTGGCAGGGGACGACGCACCCGGGCCCGTGGAGTTCCGGACGCGGTTCGCGCAGACCTCCTCCGCGCTGCGGGCCAAGTCCGTGGAGGACACGGCGTTCTACCGCTATGTACCGCTGCTGTCCGCGACCGAGGTGGGCGGTGCTCCCGGCAGCCCGGGCGTCTCCCCCGACGGCTTCCACGCCTACTGCGCGCGCGTGCAGCACGACTGGCCGCTCACCGGGACGGTGGTGACGACACACGACACCAAGCGCAGCGCCGACGTGCGGGCGGCGCTGGCCGTGCTGACGGAGTGCCCGGAGCGCTGGGCGGACGTGCTGACCGAGGTGACCCGGGACGGGGAGGGCGTCCCGGACGCGCAGCTGGCGTGGGCGGCCTGGCAGACGGTGTTCGGGCTCGGCCCGGCGGATCCCGAGCGGGTGCAGGAGGCGCTGCTGAAGCATGTGCGGGAGGCGGGCCTCTACACGAGCTGGACGGAGCAGGAGCCGCCCTACGAGGAGGCGGTGGCCTCGTTCGTCGCGGCGGGGCCGTGCGGGACGTCAGGAGAGCGCGTGGCGGCCTTCCGCGCCTCGCTGGCGGCGCACGTCCGGGCGAACGTCCTCGGCACGGCTCTGGTCCATCTGACGATGCCGGGTGTGCCGGACGTCTACCAGGGCACGGAGGGCGAGTTCCGGGCGTTGGTCGACCCGGACAACCGGCGGCCGGTCTCCTTCCCGCCCGAGCACCCGGGCGAGAAGGACGCGGTGACGACGGCGGCGCTACGGCTGCGGGCGCGGCGACCGGGCGTCTTCGGCGATACGGCGACGTACGCGCCGCTGACGGCCGAGGGCCCGGCCGCGGCGCACTGTCTGGCCTTCACGCGCTCCGGGGAGGTGGTCACGGCGGTGACCCGGCTGTCACTGCGACTGGCCGCGGCGGGCGGCTGGCGGGACACGGTCCTGCCGCTGCCGCCGGGCCGGTGGGCCGACGTACTGGCGCCGCAGCGGGAGTTCACGGGCCACGCGCGCGTGGCCGAGCTTTTCGAGGGGCTGCCGGTGGCGCTGCTGGAGCGGGTGGACGACGGGCACTGAGGGCACTGAGGGCACTGAGGGCACTGAGGGCACTGAGGGCACTGAGGGCCATATTCACTCGTACGAGTGAATATGGGGCCGGGTCGGGGGGTTGCCGAAACTCGTCGGGCGCGGACCGCGTCCGGAAAGGCGCGCGGAGCCGTTCAGCGCCCCGTAATGGCTTCGCAACCCCGTCGCTGTCAACCGCCCTGCCGGCCGACGGCTCATGCACCTTGGCGCCCCCTGGAGCCTCCCCTGGAGGTTCTTGACAGTTCACCTATGCCGTGCGGGACTGGGGAAAGCGAAGCAGGGCGGACAAGTCGGGGGTGAGTCTCCTGCCGGAGCTGCGTTACCCCAGTGTTCCCGAACTGGTCGCGACCGCCCGGGCGTTGGCCGCTCATCGGCCCGGCCTGTGCACGTTGCGGGAGATCGGCGTCTCCCGCGCGGGCAGACCGCTGCACCTGCTGTCCGTGGGGCACGCCCGGCGGGCGGTGCTGGTGGTCGCGGGCGCCCACGCCAACGAACCGACCGGGGGCGGCACCCTTCAAGTGCTCGCCGAACGGGTGCTGAACGAACGGGACCTACGGGCGGAGACCTCCTGGCACTTCCTGCTGTGCGCGGATCCGGACGGGGCGAGCCTGCATGTCACCCCGGCACCGCGCAGCCTGCTCGACTACCACCACGGCTTCTACCGCCCGGCGGGTCCCGAACAGCCGGAGTGGTCGCCGTCGGTGCTGCCCCCGGACCGGCTGCCGCCCGAGACCCTGGCCCTGCTCGGGGTGATCGACGAACTGCGCCCCTACCTCCAGGTGACCCTGCACGGCACCGATCTGGGCGGCAGCTGGGTGCAGCTGACGAAGGACGTGCCCGGGCTCGCCGAACCGTTCGCCAAGTCCGCGGCGGAGCTGCACATCCCGGTGGAGACGGGCGCCTCGGACGCCGCGGGCTGGCCGGCGTCCGGTCCCGGGGTCCGGGTGATGCCCGGTCCCGGGTCGGGGGTGGCCTACCCGAGCCTGCCGGACGACGCACGGCACAGCACCTGGTACCACGCGCACCGCTACGGCGGTCTCACGGCGGTGGTGGAGGTGCCGATGTGGGCGAGCGACCTGGTCGACGACCCGGCGCCGCACCCGGCGCCGGCGGCGGCGATGCGTCGGCTGGCGCTCCGGCTGCTGCGGGATTCGCGGGAGGTGGAGCGGGTGCTGGCCGAGGCGCTGCCCCGGCTGGACGGCCTGGACGGGCCGCTGCTGCGGGCGGCCCGCTGGGCGCTGGGGCTGATTCCCGGGCTGGCCGAGGACTGGATCCTCCGGCCGCCGATCGACACCACGATGGCGTACGTCGGCAGTGTGGACGCCTTCGGGCGGCGGCTGCCGTTGCGGGCGGCGTCGATGCTGCTGCGGGTGCTGCGGGAGGCGGACGACCGCGCGGCGCCGCGGCTGGACGAGCTGGTGGCCTCCTGGTGCGACGCCTACGGGGAGCGCTTCCAGGCCCGCTGGGTGCCGTTGGAGCGCCAGGTGGAGCATCAGTCCCGGACGGTGCTGGCGGCCGCGCAGCACGCCCGTGAGAGGGCGGCGTGAGGTCCGGGACCCGACCGGCGGATCACACCCCCGGGCCGCACGCCGCCCGGGGGTCAGCTGTCGAGGGCGAAGACAGCGCCGGTCCGCACCGCCATCGCGCAGGAGTTGGCGAACGTCTCGCGGTACTCGATCGGCCGGCCGTTCCACACCCCGCGCGCCTGTGCGGTCACGGGGGCGTAGACCATCGGGCACATCGCGTCCTTGGCCGGGGCGATGCGCGCGATGTCACCACCCACCGTGTCGAGCTCGGCGCAGGCCTCGGCCGCGCGGGAGTGCCCCTGGGGCGGGTCGCACAGCAGCAGCGTGCCGTGCGTGCCGCCGGACCGGCTCTCGCCCTTGGTGACGGTCAGGTACAGGTAGTCGCCGCTGCCGGTGGCGCCGGACGCGGCCTGGGCCGGGCCGGCGGCGAGGAGGGCGGCGGCCGCCAGCAGGGCGCCGCCGGTCACTGTCGCTTTGATCAGACGAGTCATTCCCTGTACATCGGCACGGCCGCCTCGGCGCCCCAGCCCGACTCACCCGAACGAGCACGCACGCGCGCGTGGCGGTGTGCGAGTTCGAAAGCGCTCAGGACCACACGTGTCTGGTACTCCGCCTGGCGTGCGACCGGGATCCAGCGCGCGTGGAAGGTCCCGTGGTAGTCGGCGCACCAGGTGTCGATCAGCCGGTCCAGGTCGGGCAGGGCACCGGCCGGGTCGTGGCCGGTGCCGCGCAGCAGCCGGTGCAGCAGCCCGGCGGTGCGCAGGACCAGCCGCCGCCCGGCGATCCGCAGGGCGGCCAGATGGGCGGTGCTGAGCGGGGGCAGCGGGCGGGCGCTGCCGGCGTCGGTGCCTGGGTCCCAGGCGTCGGCGAGGCCCGGGCAGACGAGCAGGTAGTCGTCCACCGGCGCGAGCAGCCGGGCCGCGTCCGGCGCGGCGGACAACCGGGGCCGGATCCGGGCCAGGACCTCCTCCAGGAGGCCGGTGTCGTGCCGCAGGGTCCGGCTGACGGCGCGCAGCGCCGCGTCCCGGTCGGCGGGCGCTGCGCCGTCCTGGACGGCGGCCACGCCCCACATGGGCGCCTCGACGATTGCGGTGACGGTGCCGTGCCGGTACGGGTGGAACCAGGTGGACTCGACGGCCGCCTCGGTGATGGCGGCGGCCAGGTCGCCCCGGCGGGGCGGCGGCACCCGGTAGACGGCCGGGCCCAGGGTGGGCCAGTACAGGGCGTCGTAGGCACCGAGTTCGCGGGGGATGCCGAGCCGGCTCGCGGTGTGCGCGATGCGCTGGGCGAGGCCGGGCAGGTCATGGGTCAGCTCCACGAAGCCACCGCCGACGTCGACGCCGTGCAGCGAGCACTGGAGGAAGGGCCGCAGCTCGTCCTGGAGGTCGAGCAGTGCCCGGGTCTCGGGCAGCGCGACGGCGTCGGCCCCGTCGGGCAGCCATTCGGGCTGCTCCAGGAAGCCGGGCCGGAAGAAGTTCCGGAAGTAGTGGCCCAGCGTGTACGGCCCGGCCAGCCAGCCCTCGTTGCGGCGCGAGCCGTCCGGGTCCAGGCACAGCAGCAGGTTCCAGGTGACGTCGGCGTCCTCGGTGAGCCGGGGGTCGGCGAGAACCCGGTCGGCCAGGCGGAGCACGGTGGCGCCGCCGACGGGTTCGTTGGCGTGCGGGCCGGCCACGACGAGGGCGTGCCGACTGCCGTGACCGATGGAAAGCAGCCACATCGGGTCGCCCGCGCGGGAGGTGCCGATCCGGCGCAGCCGGGCTTCCCGGGGGTGGTCGGCGACCAGCGCGGCCGCCCGCGAGGACAGCTCGTCCACGGACGGAAAGCGGTGGAGGGGCGGCAGGGCACACCTCCACGATGCTGTGCCGTCGGATCACATGATGTGCATGGGGTACGCACAGTCAGTCACGACTCGAGGGGTACGTCAACACCGTGGCGGAGAAACATTTTTCAGCCACTTGGGAGTAGATGGGAACTCAGTGGGCCGCGAGCCGGAAGGACACCCGGCCGAAGCCGACCTGGTCGCCCTCGCGGACGACGGCGGCGCCGATCACCCGGCGGCCGTTCACCGTCGTGCCGTTGGTGGAGCCGAGGTCCCTGAGCACCCACAGGCCGCCCTGCCGGTGGAGTTCGGCGTGCACCCGGGAGACCGTCTCGTGGTTGAGCCGCAGCCCGTTGGCGGGGTCGCGGCCGATGCGCAGCGGGTGCCCGGTACCGGGGTGCGGCAGCAGCAGCTTGGGCAGCCGCTCGGCCTGCCAGGCCCGGCGCAGCCGCACCGTGAACCCGGAGACGGCCTCGACGGTGCCGAAGAGCACACGCGCGAAGCGGTTCTCCTGGGGCAGGTCGGCGGTGAGCGCCGCGAGTTCGTCCGCGCGGCGGGCGGCGAGCGCCAACTCCATACGGCGGACGAACGTGTCGTGCGACAGCCGTCCCATGACGACGCCGTCGCGCAGCACACTCAGCGCCTTCTCGCGCTCCGCGTCGGACAGCCGCGCGGGATAGGTGTTGAACTCGAAGGACGACGTCACGCTGCCGATTCTGGGTCAGTGAACCCCGGGTGTCCAGAAAACGGGGAAACGGCCGTCACGCGCGCGTACGTACGGCGACACCCGCCGACAAAGCCCAGATTCAAAGCGGATTGATCTCTTTTCACGGCACGATGGACGGACTACCTCACGATGAGCCAGACGAAGGGGAACCGTCCGTGCAGTTCGAGGTGTGGGCACCGCAGGCAGACCGTGTGACGCTCCATTGCGACGGCGTCACGAGCGCGTTGGAGCGCGATCCGCGGCGGCCGGGCTGGTGGGCCGGGGAGGCGGACGCCGAGGACGGCACCCGCTACGGGTTCGCGCTGGACGACGGCCCCGTGCTGCCCGACCCGCGCTCGCGCCGCCAGCCGGACGGACCCGACGGGCTCAGCGCGGTCGTCGACCACGGCCGGTACGCGTGGCGTGCCGCGTGGCCGGGACGCGCGCTGCCGGGCGCGCTGCTCTACGAGCTGCACGTGGGCACGTACACCCCCGAGGGCACCCTGGACGCGGCCGCCGGGCGCCTGGCCCATCTACGGGAACTGGGTGTGACCCACGTGGAGTTGATGCCCCTCTGCCCGTTCCCGGGCCGGCACGGCTGGGGGTACGAGGGGGTCTCGCTGTGGGCGGTGCACGAGCCGTACGGCGGCCCCGAGGCGCTGAAACGGTTTGTCGACCGGGCGCACGAACTCGGGCTCGGGGTCGTCCTGGACGTGGTCCACAACCACCTCGGCCCGTCGGGCAACTACCTGCCCGCGTTCGGGCCGTACTTCACGGAGACGCACCACACGCCCTGGGGTGCGGCGGTCAACCTGGACGCGCCCGGTTCGGACGAGGTGCGCGCGTACCTGGTGGGCAGCGCGCTGGCCTGGCTTCGCGACTACCGGATCGACGGGCTGCGCCTGGACGCGGTGCACGCGCTGTGCGACACGCGCGCGTGCCACTTCCTGGAGGAGCTGTCGTCGGCCGTGGCCGGCCTGGCGGCCGAGTCGGGACGGCCGTTGTTCCTCGTCGGCGAGTCCGACCTGAACGACCCGCGTGTCATCACCGCGCGCGCGGAGCACGGTTTCGGCCTGGACGCACAGTGGAACGACGACTTCCACCACGCCCTGCACACCGCGCTGACCGGGGAGTCCCAGGGGTACTACGCCGACTTCGCGCGCGCTCCCCTCGCCGCCGTCGCCAAGACCCTCACCGGCGGTTACTTCCACGACGGCACGTACTCCAGCTTCCGGGGCCGGCACCACGGCCGGCCGCTGGACCGGGCGCGGGTGGCCGGGCACCGGCTGCTCGGCTACACCCAGACCCACGACCAGGTCGGCAACCGCGCCCAGGGCGACCGGCTTTCCGCCACCCTCTCCCCCGGCCTGCTGGCCTGCGCCGCCACGCTGACGCTCACGGCGCCCTTCACACCGATGCTGTTCATGGGTGAGGAGTGGGCGGCGGGCACCCCCTGGCAGTTCTTCACCGACCACACGGACCCGGATCTGGCGGAGGCCGTACGGCGCGGCAGGCGACGGGAGTTCGCGGCGCACGGGTGGGCCGAGGAGGACGTACCCGATCCGCAGGACCCGGCGACCCGGGAGCGGTCCTGCCTGGACTGGTCGGAGCCGGAACGCGAGCCGCACGCGCGCGCGCTGGCCTGGTACCGCCGGCTGATCGCCCTGCGCCACGAGCAGCCGGACCTCACCGACCCCGACCTCGCCGACACCAAGGTGGCGTACGACGAGGAGGCACGCTGGCTGGCGTTCCGGCGCGGTGACGTGCGGGTCGCGGTGAACCTGGGCAAGGAACCGGCCGCCATCCCGCTGGGCACCGGCCGGGTGGAGGTCCTGGCCGCGTGGGACCCAGTGACGGCACCGGACGCGAACGGGCTGCTGCGGGTGCCGAGCGAGTCGTGCGTGGTGCTGACCCGGGCGTGAGCACCCGCGCGTGGCCTAGGGCTCCTCGTCCGTGGCGTCCTCCCGGAAGTCCGACACGCGCTCCAGCAGGATCGTCTCCCAGGCGCGCCGGAGTTGGACGCGCAGCAGGGGCAGGGGGCTGTCGTCGCGGCCTTCGAGGCGGTCGGTGAGGCGGATGACGGTGTCGCAGCGGGCGAGCCACAGACCGCGCAGGCAGGGGCGGGCGCCGTAGCCGGCGAGGGTGGCCGAACGGACGGCCGCTCCGGAGCCGACCGCGAGGGCGAGCCCGGCGATGTCCTCGGCGGGGTCGCCCACGGCCGCGTCGGTCCAGCCGAGGACACCGCGCACCCTGCCGTCGGCGCTGACCACCAGGTGCTCGCCCTTGAGGTCGTGGTGGACCAGCACGGCCGTACCGGGCTGGGCGGCGAGCTGCGCGGCGCCCGGCGAGGTGAAGTGGAACAGGGGCGCGGGGTCGAACTCGTCGGCGACGGCGAGGCGTTCGGCGGCGGGCACGGCCATCCGGCGCAGCGCCTCCAGGGAACGCGGCGGGGTGCGCGGCACACCGAGCGTCTCGGCCTGCCGTACGGGCACCTCGCGCAGCCCGGTGAGCAGCCCGGCCAGATCGGCCTCGCCGATCGCGGACACGTCGTGCTCCTCGGCCGTACCGCCGGGGATCGCGGTGTCGAGCGTGTAGGTCAGCCCCGGCGCCCACTCGCCGTGCGCGATGCCGGCCGGGGCGGCGACGGACAGGTGTGGGCGTACCAGGTCGCGCAGGCGCAGTTCGCGGCGCTGGCGCGCGGACGCCTCGCGGTCGGGGGCGAGGCGCAGCACATAGCGGGTGCCGACCCACCAGGTAAAGTGCTCACCGCCCTCCGCGACGGGCCGGATGTCGGGGCCCGAGGTTCCGGTCGCGCTCTCCTTGAGCAGCGAACGGACCAGTCGGCGGACGGTGTCCGCGGTGGGTGTCGGTGCCTGGGTCATGGATCGCGCCGTTGCCGTTCGGGGTGGGGTAGGGGCGAGAGGGTGCGCCCGGGGCCGGTCGGTCAGCCCACTATGACCATCTCGCGGGTGGTGTTGTTGAAACGACGGCCGCTCTCCTCGGTCACCGTGACGATGTCCTCGATGCGTACCCCGAAGCGGCCGGGCAGATAGATGCCTGGCTCCACGGAGAAGCACATCCCGGGCACGAGCGGCTGCTCCTCGCCCTCGATCATGTACGGCGGCTCGTGCGTGGTGACGCCGATGCCGTGGCCGGTGCGGTGGATGAAGAACTCGCCGTATCCGGCGTCGGTGATGACCGCGCGGGCGGCCCGGTCGACCTCCTGGCAGGCGGCGCCGGGGTGTACGGCCCGGAAGCCGGCCTCCTGGGCGGCGCGCACGATGTCGTGCACCTCGCGTTCCTCGGCGGTCGGCGGGCCCACGTGCACCGTGCGGGTGGTGTCGGAGCCGTAGCCGTCCTTGAGGCCGCCGAAGTCGAGGACGACCATGTCGCCGTCCTGGATGACACGGTCGCCGACCTCGTGGTGCGGGTTGGCGCCGTTGGGGCCGGAGCCGACGATGGTGAAGTCGACCTGGTCATGGCCGAAGCGGCGCAGCAGGTCGGCCAGGTCGTGGCCGACGTCGGACTCGCGGCGGCCGGCGAAGGGAACCTTGCGGATCTCCTCGAACGTTGCGTCGGCAGCCGCTCCGGCGGCGGCGAGGAGTTCGAGCTCGGCCGTGTCCTTCACGGCGCGGAGCATGGGCAGCGCGTCGGTGAGGGAGGCGTAGGAGGTGTCCGGGAGTGTCTTCTGCAGGCCCAGCAGGTGCATGGCCCAGGCGTTGTCGCTGATACCGAAGCAGCCCGCGTGGTCGAGCAGGCCGGCGGTGACGGCGTAGGGGTCGGTGCCGTCGGTCCAGTCCCGCAGGTTCAGGGCGGCCGCGCCGTCGGCCTTCTCAGCGTCGGGGGCCTCCAGGGTGGGGACGACGAGGACGGGGTCCTTGCCGGGGGCCAGGACGAGGAGGGTGAGCCGTTCGGTGACCGCGGTGGGCGTGTAGCCGGTGAGCCACACCATGTCGGGTCCGGGGGCGATCAGCAGGCCGGCGAGTCCGGCGTCGGCCGCGGTGTGCGCCGCGCGTGTCATACGGGCCCGGTAGTCGTCGGCGGTGAAGGACGCGGGTGTGGTGCCGGTCATCCGAGCCTCCCGGTGCGGGTGAGGGGACTGTAGGGGTTTCGGTGAGCATCCTGCCGGGTGCGGCGTGGCGGCGCGAGCCGGTTTGGGGTTCTTTCAGGTCACCACGCCCGGCACCACCGTCAACTGCTGGTACCCCCCGCTCTCGTGCCGCACCGTGAGCTTGGCCTCCTTCCCCGGGTGGGCCTCGGCCACCGCTCGGGCCAGGTCCGCGGCGCTGCCGATCCGGGTGCCGCCGAGCTGGAGCAGTACGTCGCCCCTGACCAGACCCGCCCTGTAGCCCGGCCCCGGCACATGGACGCCCACCACCATTGCGCCCACCTTCTCGGCATCCACCGCCTCCACGCCCAGGGTCGCGGCGGCCGTCCGCGAGGGGCCGGCGGTGGCGGACGGGGTGGGCCCGGGCGGCTTCGGTGGGGCGTGGCGTTGCAGTTCGGCGAGTCTGCTCATGCCGATCACCGTGGCGCCGACCGTGCCGAGTCCGACCCCGGACAGCACCAGGACCGTGCTGACGACCAGGCCGAACAGCAGGGACCTGACCCGGCGGCCGCGCCGGCGCGCGGCGTGCGGGCGCCGGGCCGGGCCGGGTTCGGGGCCGTCCCGGCGTTCCTGACCGGGGATCGGCTTGGGACGCAAAGCGGTCTGTTCCATGGTTCGCCTCCAGCCGCAGCTCTACCCGGCGCACGCGGGCGCGACGAGCCACGAACGAGTGAGACTGACCGTGGGTCAAGGGCGGGAAGCCTCAGGCCTCGCCTGCACCTTGGGCCCCGTCGAGAAGGGTCGCCACAAGGTCCGCCGCCGCTCCTGCGGGCGTACCGCCGTACACCAGTTCCACCCGGTGGACGAGCCGGGGTGCGGTGACGGGGACGGCGACCGTGCCGGGGATGTCGGTGGCCGTGCGCCGGGGCAGCAGGGTGAGGCCGTGGCCGGTGGCGGTGAGGCTGGTGAGGGTGCGGACGTCGGAGCCCTCGTAGCGCAGGACCGGCCGGAAGGCGCCGCCGCCCGTCGCGGCGCGCAGTTGAGCGAGGGGCAGGGCCGCGTCGGGCGCGTCGAGCCAGCGCGCGTCGGCCAGGTCGGCGAGGCGCAGGCCCGGGCGGCCGGCGAGGGGGTGCCCGGCGGGGAGCAGGACGGCGACGGATTCCTCGCCGACGCCGTGCGTGGTCAGCGGGGCCACGTCGGGCACGCGCAGGGGGTCGCTGGGGGCGGCCAGACCGTCGAGCAGGCCCAGGTCTGCGGCGCCGGTGGCGACGGCGGCCGGGATGTCGTCGCGGGCCAGGACACGCAGGGTGACACCCGCGGCGGGGAGTGCGGCGAGAACGGCGGGACCGAGCGCGGTAGGGGTGGCGGCGAGGGTGAGGCCGGGCGCGGGGGCGGCGGCCATCCGTACGACGTCCGCGCGGGCCGCCTCCAGGCGCAGCAGCAGCGGGCCTGCGTGGTCCAGGAGCCGTTCGCCGGCCGGTGTGGGGGCCACCGGGCGGCGGGTGAGCAGGGGTGCGCCGAGGTCCTGTTCGAGGGCGGCGATGTGCTGGGAGACCGCGGACTGGGTGTATCCCAGCTTGCGCGCGGCCTCCGAGAAGGAGGCGAGGCGGGCCACGGTGACGTACGTGCGCAGGAGGTGCGGGTCCATGCCGTACAGGATGGCATCAGCGACGCTTATCAAGCGTGCATCAATCATCGTTGGACGTGAACCGGAGCGGGCGCCCAGGATGAGCGCATGACGAACTCCGCAGCTCGGACCGCCAGGGTCGCCCTGGTCGGCGACCGCTCCCCCAACGTCGTGTCGCACACCCGGATCCCCCTACTCCTCGACGCGCTCACCGAACGCGACCGGCTGGTCCTGGACGCCTACTGGATCCCGTCCGAGGACGCCGAGGCCGAGGACGCGGTGCGCGGCTTCGACGCCGTGTGGGTGCTGCCGGGCAGCCCGTACCGCAGCGAGGCCGGGGTCCTGAGGGCGATCCGCACCGCCCGCGAGGAGGGCATCCCCTTCCTGGGCACCTGTGGCGGCTTCCAGCACGCGCTCCTCGAATACGCCCGCGACGTCTGCGGCCTGACCGGGGTCGCGCATGCCGAGAACGACCCGGACGCCGAGGATCTCCTGATCGAGCCGCTGGCCTGCTCGCTGGTGGGTCACGAGGCGGCGGTGAGCCTCGAGCCAGGCACGCTGGCCGAGTCGGCGATCGGCTCGGGCCGCACGGTCGAGCGGTACTTCTGCTCGTACGGCCCCTCACGCCACCTCGACACCCTGCGCGCCCACGGGCTGCGGCTGTCGGGCCACGACGAGGACGGTCACGTCCGGGTCGCCGAACTGCCCGGTCACCCCTTCTTCCTGGCCACGCTCTTCCAGCCGGAGCTGTCGGGTGACGGCTCGCATCCGCATCCGGTGGTCGTCGCCCTGGCACGGGCCGCGGTCGCCCACGCCGAGGAGAGGGTGCGAGCGTCGGCGTAGGCCCGTGCCCGAGCGAGCCGGTGTGCTTCGCGGGCGGACGCCGTTGCCAGCAGCGGCTGTTACGTTCTGTGACGATATATTCATGGAATAGAGCGAGTTGCTCCAGCCCGGTGGCGGGGCGGTGCACGGCCGGTGCGGACCTCCCGGAAGAGGCCCGCGCCGTCACCGGAGGCGATACGCGCGTCAGCTGATGGGAAGCGCCGGGGCGAGCGGGGGACGGTCCGGCAGGAAACCGTGGGCCCGGCGGGCGAGGTGGTCCGCCTTGTAGCGGGCCACCCGTTGATGCCAGTTCAGGATTCCGGCCATCCAGTTCTGCAGGTCGCGGACATAGGCGTCCATGGCCTCGCGGGCCTCGGCCGACAGCTCGAAGTCGTCGTAGACGACCGGGAGTTCGCCCGCGACGACATGCTCGAACTGCTGCATCCGCTGGGTCATCAGGTCGTGCACGACGCGGAGCGCGGTCGGGTAGTCGACGCCGAAGAAGTTCTGGACGACGAGGATCGCGTTGTGGAACTCGCCCTCGTACTGGATCTCCTTCTGGTAGGAGAAGACGTCGTTGACGAGCATGCCGTAGTCGATGGCGGCGTTCTCCAGGGAGCGGACCGGGCCGCTGCGGTAGACCTCCGCGGGGATCGCGGGGCCGTTGCCGCGGCGGGCCAGGCTCAGGGTGAGGTCGGCGCCGAAGGTGGCCCGGCGCATCTCCAGGTAGTCGACGGGGTCGGGGATACGGTGCTGGAGCTGGTTGGACATCTCCCAGAGCCAGCTCTCGGTCATCGTGTCGACGGACTGCCTGAGAGCGAGCCGGTCTTCGGGGCTCATCCCGGCGGTGGTGCGGGCCCACAGGTCGATCAGGCCTCGCTCCATGGCGGTGGCCGGCACGGGGACGGGCTCGTCGGCCAGTGGCATGCAGGCGGAGAGACGGGCCGTCGCGAGCCGGGCGCCGGCCAGGTCGCGCCGGGTGCCGAAGACCAGGGGGTAGTAGTCGTCCCCGTAGGTGCCCCAGGCCAGCCAGTCGGCGCTGAGGTCGAGTTCCTCGGGGGTGGCGTCGGGGTCGAGACCGGCGGAGCAGAGCGCCAGGTCGGAGGCGGCGAGCTTGTCCTCGTCCCAGACGCCCTCGGCGAGCATGCCGGTGCCGCGCGCCCAGGCGGTCAGCCTGGAGCGGGCGGCGTCGAGGTGCGGGCTGAGCTCGACCTCGTAGGGCATGTGGAAGTCGGGCAGGAGGGAGGGGCCGACCTGCTGGAAGGGCACATGGGAGTAGGCCCGCAGGCGCTCCGCGGCGGCCGAGGCGAGCAGGGCGCCGACGTCGGCGGCCGAGGTGCCGGGGCCGGTGAGGTGCTGCCAGGGGGAGGACGCGCCGGCGCCCTGGTTCATGTAGCGGCTGGAGCGCATGTGCCATTCGTGGCCGCCCGACTGCCAGTCCTGCAGGCCCTTGGTGTAGGCGGCGATCGCGGCGGCCTGGTCGGGGGTGAGGCCCTTCTCGGCGGCGAGGGCGGGCACTTCGGTGAGGGCGGTGTGCTCGAACTGGTGGAGGCGGGAGGTGAGGATGTCGTTGACCGTGTCGGCGGCCTCCTGTGTGGTGCAGTCGAAGAAGGTCTCCAGGACCAGCACGCCGTTGCTGTTCTCGCCCTCGTCCTCCACCTCGCGCTGGTAGGAGAACAGGTCGTTGCGCAGATGGACGGCGTCGGCGAAGGTCTCCATCAGCACCCGCAGCGGCCGCGTCCCGGCGGCGACCGCGGGCACCTCGGCCGTCGCGTACTCGACGAGCCCTGCCGACCAGGGGGCGCCGCCGACCTTGCGGCGCATCTCGACGTACTCGACGGGGTTGGCGATCCGCCCCTCGTTGATGTTGGACAGTTCCCACATCGACTCGTTCAGCAGATGCTCGGTGGCGACCGAGAAGCGCCGGCGCCAGTCGACCGACATCGACGGCACCGTGCGCGCCCACAGGTCGGCGAGGCCCGCTTCGACCGGGTTCTGCGGTTCCGGCACGGGTGTCGCGAGGTCGAGCGGCATGAACAGCGGAAGACGGTCGAGATGGGCCTTGCCGGCGGCGCGGTCCTGGGTGCGCTTGTACATGTCGAGGAAGTGGTCGTCGAAGAAGAACACCCACACGTACCAGTCGGTGATCAGCGAGAGGGCGGGGCCGTCGCAGTCGGGGTGGGTGTAGCTGCACAGCAGGCCGTAGTCGTGTGCCTCCAGGTCGGCCTGGGTCCAGATCCCGGAACCCTCCAGCATGCCCATCCCACGGGCCCACTCGGTGGAATGGGCCCGGGCCTCCTCCAGATGCGGGTTGAGCCGCGCGGGATACGGCATGTAGAAGTGCGGGAGTTCGAACGGCTGCGTCATGGCCGGGCCCTACCCGTGCGCTCCAACGGCCATCCACGGCGCGGCACATGATCACACCATCGCGTGAACCGGAGCGGAATCCGGGAACTTCGGCCGCCCTTTGTGGCGTCCGCCGCTCACCCCTCGCCCCTCGGCCCCGCCTCCGCACCCTGCCGGGGTGCTCAACCGGCGGAGGTGCCGAACCACTCGGTTCGTGGCGTCTGCCGCCGAACCACTTGGGCAGCCTTTTCTTTTTGCGGGCGTCGCTCGGCGCCCATGCCTTGCGGGGCCCCTGCCGGGCGGGTCACCGTGATCGTATGACCACTCCTGTTGGCGGCGGCGAGGACCCCTCCGTCCCCGACGTCTTCGATCCGCGCCGGTACGCCACGGCCGTGCCGTACGACGACTACCGCGTCCTGCGCGACCGCCACCCGGTGTCCTGGCAGCGGGAGCCGGAGGTGCTGGGGTGGCCGGCCGGGCCGGGGTTCTGGGCGGTGGCCCGGCACGCGGACGTGGTGCGGGTGCTCAGGGACCCGGGGACGTACTCCTCGTGCCTCGGCGCGACCCAGATCCGGGATCCGGACCCGGAGGACCTGCCGTTCATCCGGCGCATGATGCTCAATCAGGATCCGCCAGAGCACGGCCGGTTGCGGCGCATGGTGAGCCGGGCCTTCACACCGGGCCGGATCGAGCGGTTCGAGACCGTGGCACGGCAGCGGGCACGCACCCTGTTCGCCCGGGCGCTGGAGACGGCACGGGAGGGGGACGGCACAGTCGACATGGTGGCCGCCGTCACCGACGAGTACGCCCTGCTCAACCTGGCCGACCTGCTGGGCGTCCCGGACGGCGACCGCGGGCTGCTGCTGCACTGGACGCGACGGGTGATCGGCTACCAGGACCCCGACGAGGCCGGGCCCCAGGTGTGCGACGAGAAGGGCCGGCCGGTCAATCCGCGGTCACCCGCACAGTTGCGGGACATGTTCGAGTACGCCCGTCAGCTCGCCGCGTACAAGCGCCGCAACCCCGCCGACGACGTCATGACGGCCCTCGCCCGGGACCCCGAACCGGCCGAGGGCGAGCTGGAGATGTTCTTCTTCCTGCTCACGATCGCCGGCAACGACACCGTGCGCTCGGCCGCCCCCGGCGGGCTCCTTGCACTGGCCGAACACCAGGACGCATACGCCCTGTTGCGGACCGGGATGGTGCACGACGACACCGCCGTGGACGAGTTGCTGCGCTGGCATCCGCCGGTGCTGACCTTCCGCCGGACCGCCACGCGGGACACCGAGCTGGGCGGGCGGCGCATCAGGGAGGGTGACAAGGTCGTCGTCCTGCACGCGTCGGCCAACCGTGACGAGCGGGCCTTCGCCGCCCCCGACCGGCTCGACCTCGGCCGTACGCCGAACCCGCATCTGTCCTTCGGGGACGGGCCGCACATCTGCCTGGGCGCCCACTTCGCTCGGCTCCAGCTGCGCACGCTCTACACGGAGGCGCCCGCCCTGGAGCCGGCCGGGCCCGCCGAACGGCTGGTCTCCAACTTCATCAACGGGCTCAAGTCGCTTCCGATGGGCGTGTGTTGACCTGGATCAGGGCATGGGTGCCGGCCGTGCGCCAGCGGTGTCCCTCGGCCGCGTCCAGGGCCGCCACGGTGTCCGCGGCCAGGCCGGTGATCACATCGGACTTGAGGGTGCGCAACGCGGCCACCGGTCCCGGGAACCAGGCGGTGACCTCGGCGAAGGGTGTGGTGGGCGGCCAGAGCCGGTCGCCCACCAGACGGCGGTAGTTGAGGTCGCCCTTGAAGATCGTGAGGGCGGCGGAGGCGAACTCTGCGCGCAGGTCCCCGGGCATCTCGGCGTACGGCAGCGGGGCGCAGGAGAAGGGGTGGGCGCGCACGGTGAGCCGGCCGTCCGACATCGCCGACCAGAGGGTGCGGCCGTACCCGGCGGCCGTACCCGGTGCGGCGGTGAGCCTGCGCAGGGCATCGAGGACGTCGGCGGTCGTGGCGTCGGAGACGTAGTAGGGGTACGGCTTGATGTGCAGGACGGCACGGTCGGCGCGGCCGGTGTCCAGGAGGTGGGCGATCAGCAGCAGATCGGGGACGAGTTCGCGGCCCGCGTTGTCGGCGACGAGGCACAGGGTGCCGCCCCGGAGTAGCCGCCACAGCTCGGCGCTGTCGTCGGCGACCAGGGCGGAGACGGCCTCCCCCGACTCGGCGGAGAGGCGAAAGCCCAGGTCGGCGCGGTTACCCCAGAGGGAGCCGTGCAGCAGGGCACGGTCCGGGTCGTCGTCGAGGGCGTCGAGCGCGGCCAGTTCCTCGTCGGTCTCCTTGGCTTCGAGTTCGGCGAGCTTGAAGGGGCGGAAGGGGTCGATGCCCTGCCAGGGGCCGGGGCCGAAGTAGCCTACGGCACCCAGGAGTCGGCAGTAGAAGTAGCTCTCGGACCACAGCCACGGCACGTCGAACCAGGACTGTCCGGTGTAGGTGTCCAGGCCCCAGCCGCGCCACCGGTCGCCGTCGGGAAGGGGTTCGATCACGCCTTCGGTGCAGTTGTGCAGCAGCGCGTCGAGGGCGCGGCGCTGTTCGGGGCCGTAGGGGAAGGCGTCGCGCACCTGACGGATGATCGCGGGGTGCCGTTCGGCCAGCACGCTGTGCGGGAACGGGCCGGTGGTGCCGAGGATCACGGGTGCGGCGGCGGAGTCGGGCATGGGCGCCACGCTATCGCGTGGGCCGCCCGGCTCCGCCGAACCGACGGCGCCTGTCACGCGGTTCTGATCTCGCGCTCCAACTGGGTGGCGAGGGTCATGTAACGGGCGCGCCGGTGCACCGGGACCAGGCCGCGGATCATCAGGTACCACATCTCCGCGACCCTGCGCGGCAGTCGTCCCACCGGCTCCAGGTTGCGGCCGGCGACCCGGGTGCCGACGAAGAAGCAGACCAGGGAGTGGGCGACCGCGCCGACGTCCATGTCGGGGTGGACGTCGGACTCCTTGACTGCGCCCAGGAGTTTGCGGGTGGCGAACTCCAGCCACTCCGTGAACGGATGCCGGAGCGGCGGCGGCACGCTGACGTCCGCGGTGGCGAGCCGCAGTCCGGCGCGCGGGATCGGGCCGTCGACGGAGAGCCGGGCGATCGCGAACGTGGTGCGCATCAGGGTCTCGAGCGAGGAGTAGCCGCGGCTGTCCATCTCCTTCACCAACTGGCTGGAGGTGCGGGACTGGAGCTCCATGATGGCGTGCGCCAGGTCCTCCTTGGCGGCGAAGTGGAAGTAGAGCGCCCCCTTGGTGACTTTCGCGTGTTCGACGATCTCACTCAGACTGGTGGATTCGTAGCCGCGCCGGTCGAAGAGGTCGGCGGCGGCCGTGATGATCGTGGCACGGGTCTGCTCCGCGCGTAACTGCCTCGCCATCGACTCAACACTCCTCACGGCTCCAAACCGACGGGGCATGCGGTTTGTTTTTTACCCCGTGCACACGATAGCTCACCGTGCGGCAGCGGGAGGCAAGTGTGCGGACCTGGTGACGGACACGCGCAAGTCGCGGGCGTGGCCGCGGGATCAGCGCCCACACTGCACAAACGCACGAGATCAGAACGCGCCCCTCCCTCGTGTTCGTGCCGGTTTCCGGAGGCGGTGCGGGCGACCGGGCACCCAGCGGCGATCGCCACGATACGAGCCAGACGGTTGGTTCTCAATGGCGCTCGCGGCGTCCGCAGAACGGACGACGCGGTCGGTGCCATACACATCACCCGGCGCTGTGATCAACCACAGTGAACAGTGCGCGTCCGATTCCCGTACTCACCTCAGCAGACCCCGTACCCGCGCCTGCCGAGGAGACGTCCCGATGACCCGGACGACCGCCCGTCTGACGGGAGCCGCCGTCGCGGCTCCGCTGCTGCTCCTGACGTGTGCGGCGTCCGCCCGGGCGCACGGCGCGCCCACCGACCCCGTCAGCCGGGTCTACGCCTGCTCCCCCAGCGGCGGCAGCGCGGCGACAGCGGCCTGCAAGGCGGCGATCGCGGCGAGCGGGCAGAACTTCGTGGCGTGGGACAACCTGCGGGTGGCGGGGGTCAACGGCCGTGACCGGCAGATGATTCCGGACGGCAGGCTGTGCAGCGGCAACCTGCCGGCGTACAAGGGGCTCGATCTGGCGCGCACGGACTGGCCCGCGACCCGGTTGACCCCGGGCGCCCGGATGACGATGACGTACGCCTCGACGATCGCGCACGCCGGTACGTTCAAGCTGTATCTGACGAAGCAGGGGTACGACCCGGCGAAGCCGCTGAAGTGGGCCGAGTTGCCCGCGCAGCCCTTCGCCGAGTTCAAGGACCCGCCGTTGACGAACGGGGCCTACCACTTCAGCGCGACGCTGCCGGCCGACCGGACGGGACGCCAGATGCTGTACACGATCTGGCAGAACAGCAGCACGACGGACACCTATTACTCGTGTTCCGACGTGGTGTTCACGGCGGAGAAGGGCGGCGGGACGACGGCGAGCACGCGGCCGCGGACAACCCCCACGCCGTCTCCGAGCACTTCTGAGAGTCCAACTCCCGCTGCGTCCAAGGGCGTTACCGCCTCGACACGACAGACGGCGACGGCCGCCCCGGTCTCCCCAAAGACCGGAACCGCCGCCGCCGACAGCACTCCTGTGGCCTCCGACACGACCTCGGGCTCGGGCCCGTCGGCGCCACTGCTGGCGGGCGGCGCCGCCACGGTGCTGGTACTCACCGGGGGCGCCGCCCTGGCGTTGCGTCTGCGTCGACGCTGATCGCCTCTGCGCAAACGTCAGTTGACGTAGACGGTGGCGCCGTTGTCGGTGACCGGGGCGTACTTGGCGGTGAAGTAACCGGCCGAGAAGCAGAGCGAGGAGCCGGAGGTCTTCGTGAACGCCTGGTTGGTGAAGTTGATGCTGTTGTCGGTGTTGCTCGACGTACCGGTCAGGCGGGGTGCCTGGTAGACGCAGGTGATGCTGCCCAGCAGGGTCTTCAGCTTGACGGTGGTCTGGATCGTGGAGCCACTCGCCGGGGTGACGGTGAGCGTGCCGTCCGAGGCGACCGTGGTGGTGTACGGCAGGTTGTCGACGGTGATGCTGGTGACGCCGGTGACACCGAGGACGTTGCTGGTGCAACTGCTGGCGTCGAAGGTGTGCCCGCTGACCGACTCGGTGGCGGTGCCGGGGGCGGCCGGGTTGTCGGTGACCGCGGCGGTGAAGACCGAGGACTTGCACGACACACCACTGGTGCCGGTGGCGCTGGAGTAGAGGGTGGCGCTGGTGCCGGTGGCCAGCGGCGCGCTGAGGACGTCGCCGACGGCGACGGCGGTGCCGCCGGCGCTGCCGGTGGTGAGCACAGCGCCGTCGGCCGAGGCCGGAACGGTGGCGGCGGCCGAGAGGGCGACGACGGTGCCGGCGAGGGCGAGGAGGGATCGCGTACGCATGCGGGTTGCCTCTTTCCTTGGGGGACTTGCGCGAGGTGAGGTGGGGGTTCAGGTGGGGGCGCACAGGGCGCCGGCCGTTGCCGGCCCGTGACGCCTTCTCCGTACGTGACGGACCGGCAACGGCAGCGGAGCCGGACACCGGCCGAAAGCCTGGGGGGTTAGGCCTCCGGCCGGGCCGGTTGAGGGCGTGCGGGCACGGCCCCTGGGGGGAAGCGACCATGCCGACGCCGTGAGCGGAGCGGTGATCGAGGAGGCCGGGAAGCGGCCGATGCCGCTCGGCGGATCCGGCGCCACGGATCCGAAGGAGACCAGGGAGATTTGTAGACCTGATCAACCGTCAACGTCAAGGCTTGTCAAGGGAGTTGATTAACCGATCAAGGGAATTCGAGGTCGGAACACAATTGACGCATAGTCAACACCCTTTTTTCACAACTGCCTTGACCCTGAAATGTAACCGCCGGTAACTTGCGACTTGGCTACTGCTGCGTAACGAGAAAGCCCTTGCGTCCGCCGGGAGTTGTGAGGAGGCGTGCGCGGCAGCCGCTGTCCGCGCCAGGACAACGTGCCACTGAAGCCCAACCCGCGTGACTAATGCATGGGAGCAGACATGGCCTCGTCCCCGGACGTTCCGTCCGCCGACAACACGCCTGAGAACCCGGGAAGCGGTTCTCTTTCCGACACACCAGACACCACCGGGGCCACCGGAGGGGGGCAGAGACGGGGACGGGTCCGCGCGCGCCGGGCCGCGGTGATGGCGGTGCCGGCCACCCTGGCCGCCGCCGGCCTCGCGGTCTTCACCGCGCAGGGTGTGCTGGGGGTGCAGTTCGCCATCTCCGGCATGCCGTTCGTGGTCACCGCCGACCGGCTCGACGGCACCGGCTTCGAGCAGTTCGGCGGCCTCGACAACATGATCCCGAACAGCCCCAACGCCGGTGACACCGGCGGCCAGGAGCTGGTCGTCACGTCGGTGGTGAAGAACGGCACGCTCACCAACATGTGCCAGAGCGTCGACCTCGGCGGCATCCAGCTCCTCCTCAAGGCAGGTGGCGGCTCCAAGCCGGTGTCCGTGTCGAACCTGGCGATCGACTCCGACGACATCAAGGGCGACGCCACGTTCAACAACATCGAGATCGGCCGCGACGCCAGCACCTTCGACAAGGCGGGCGTACAGGGCCCGAAGGGCGTCTACGGCCAGCAGGCCGACGGTGTCGTCATCGAGAACCTCTACCAGCACAACTACGCCGCCACCGCGGCCGTCTTCAAGCTGCCCAACCTGCACATGTCCTTCAGCGGCGACGGTTGCGACTGATGACCGACCCGGGGAGCCGGAGAGCGCGGTTCGGGCGGTGGCGGGGGCAGCGGCCCTTCCTGGGCGGCGTGCTGCTCGTACTGGCCGGTGCCGAGATCCTGGTGACCATGAAGGCACCCCTTCCGGTCATCCTGCACATCGGTATGCAGGGCCTGGCGGGATATCTGCTGCCGACCCTGATGATCGTCTGCGGCCTGCTCATCGTCTTCAACCCGGCCCAGCGCCTCTTCTACTCCATCCTCGGCATCCTGCTCTCCCTGGGGACCTGGCTCACCTCGAACCTCGGCGGTTTCATGGTCGGCCTGCTGCTCGGGGCCGTCGGCAGCTGCATCACCTTCGGGTGGCTGCCGGACCAGGAGCCGAGGGTGAGCCGACGCAAGCGGCGTAAGGCCGCGCGGGCTGCCGCGCAGGGCTTCGGGGATGGTGCGGAAGCGGTGTGAAGCCGCGGGAGAGGCGGGCCGGTGGGTTTCGGTCCGCCTCTTTTCCATGTGCGCGTTCTCGTTGCCCTCTCTCGAAGAGTTCGCCTGAACAGGTGACTTGGGAACTTCTTTGCCGTTCTTGTGAGTTCATCGGGCAGCCGGACGGCGTGTGGCCGTTCGGGGTGTGAGTGATGAGTGCGGCGAAGGAGCGGCGGCTTCATGGTGTTCAAACGGCTGCTGGGGGCGATCGGGGTCGGTGGGCCCTCGGTGGACACGGTGCTGGACGGTGGCGCGGTGGTGCCCGGCGGGGTGTTGTCGGGGCGGGTGTGGCTGAAGGGCGGCTCGGCGACGGTGGAGGTCGAGCACATCGGGCTTGAGCTGCTCGCGCGTGTCGAAGTGGAGCACGAGGAGGGGGAGAGCGAGGGCGCGGTCGTCTTCGAGCGGTTCACCGTGGGCGGCGGGTTCCGGCTCGGTGAAGAAGAGGAGCGCGAGTTGCCGTTCAGTGTGCCGCTGCCGTGGGAGACGCCGGTCACCGAGTTGTACGGGCAGCCGCTCGGCATCGTGCTCGGGGTGCGTACGGAGGTCGGGGTGGCCGGCGCCCGGGACAAGGGCGACCTGGACCCGCTCACCGTCCGGCCGCTGCCCGTTCAGGAGGCGGTCCTGGAGAGCCTCGGACAGCTGGGCTTCGGCTTCCGCTCGGCGGATCTGGAGCACGGCCGTATCGGCGGCACGGGTCAGCGGCTGCCGTTCTATCAGGAGGTCGAGCTGACGCCGGCGCCGCAGTACGCACACGCGGTCAACGAGATCGAGCTGACGTTCCTCGCCTCCCCCGCCGGTCTGGAGGTCGTCCTCGAGGCGGACAAGCGCGGCGGGCTGTTCTCCTCCGGGCATGACGCACTGACCCGCTTCACGGTGCGCCACGAGGACGCCCACGCGCTGGACTGGAACAGCGAGGTCGACGGCTGGATCCGCCAGTTGATCGCCCACCGCGAGGCCTACGGCGCCCACGCGGCGTACGGCCACGGCGAGCACCACGACGGCCACCACCACTCCGGACCGGGCCTGGGCACGGCGGTCGCCGCCGGTGCGGCGGGTCTCGCGCTGGGCGTGGTCGGCGGAATGGTGGCGGCCGAGGTGGTCGACGAGATCGGGGACTTCTTCGAGGGGGACGAGGACTAGAGGGGACGAGGACCAGGGGGTGTCCGTCAGCTCGTGGTGACGGTCGGCTCGGCGGTCGTCCCGGGGCCCGGCTGCGGCGCAGGGGCCGCGGCCGGCTCCGTCGCCATCTGTACCGACGTCGGCTCCACCGGCGCCGTCGCGTCGTCCGTCTTCATCGCCTTCGCCTCGCTCTTGAGGATGCGCATCGACTTGCCCAGGGCCCGGGCGGTGTCGGGCAGCTTCCGGGAGCCGAAGAGCACGATGAACACGATCGCGACGACCAGCAGATGCCAGGGTTCGAGTCCGTTGCGGAGCATGACCGCTCCCTCCTTTTCTCACGTTGTTCCCTGCCGGCTGAGGGGGCTTCATGCGCCCCGGCCGGGCAGCGACGATTGCTACATTGCGCAACTGTACAACCCGGCAACGAGGGGGGCTCCGACCCGGCCCCGCGATCGCTACGGCCGACGCCGGTCGTGGCGTGCCCGCACCGCCCTCAGCGCCGGCGCGTACAGCCCCAGGACGGCGGCGAGCAGCAGCGGGTAGGCGGGCGGCAGCCCGGTCATGCCGAGGGCCGCGCCCAGGGGGCTGGGCGGGAGCAGCAGTCCGACGGCCGCGAGCGCGGCGGCGGCCCGGCCGATGGGTCCGGGCCGGGTGCCGCCGCGCAGCAGGAACATCACCAGGGCCTGGGTGAGCAGGTTCTCGGTGAACCAGGCGGAGTGGAAGACGGCCTGGTCGTCCAGGGCGTCGGGGCCGCGCAGCGCCAGCGCGAGCACGGCGAAGGTGGCGAGGTCGGCGATCGCGTTGAGCACGCCGAAGCCGGTGATGAACCGCAGGAAGGCACGCGGCCGCAGCACGGTCGGGCGGCGCAGTGCCGCGGGGCCGGGGCGGTCGTAGGCGAAGGCGAGCTGGGCGGCGTCGAAACAGAGGTTCTGGGCGAGCACCTGGACCGGGAGCATCGGCAGGAAGGGGAGGAGCAGTCCGGCGGCGAGCATCGCGATGACGTTGCCGAGGTTGGAGGAGAGGGTGACCCGTAGATAGGAGGCGATGTTGGCGCTGCTGTGCCGGCCGGCGGTGACGGCGTGCCCGATCGCGCCGAGGTCCTTCTCGGCGAGCACGACGTCGGCGGTCTCGCGGGCGAGGTCCACGGCGGTACGGGGCGCGATCCCGACGTCGGCCGCGCGCAGGGCGGGTATGTCGTTGACCCCGTCGCCGAGGAAGCCGACGGTGTGCCCGGCGGCGCGCAGCCCGCTGACGATACGGGCCTTGTCCTCGGGGGTGCAGCGAGCGACCACGGAGGCGTCGAGGTCGTGGGAATCACCCGCCACCGCGACCCGCTCCTCGTCCAGGCCCAGGTCCCGGCAGGCGCGTGCGGCCGTGGCGGGGTGGTCGCCGGTGAGGACGCGGACGGTGATACCGAGGCCGGTGAGGCTGCGCAGGGCCTCGGCGGCGCCGGGGGCGAGGGCGTCCCGGAAGGTGACCACCCCCCGGAAGGTGAGGCCGTGTTCGTCGGCGGTCGTGTAGGGGCGGGTGCGGGCGGGGCCTTCGGCGGTGGCGACGGCGAGGACGCGCAGCCCGGCGCCGGCCTCGTGGGCGACGAGGGCGAGGAGGCGTTCGCGTTCGGCGGGGTCGAGGTCACAGCGGTCCAGTACGTCCTCGGCGGCGCCCTTGGTGACGAGGACATGGGTGCCGAGGCGGCCTGCGACGACGGCGGTGGCGGTGCGCCGCCCGGGGTCGAAGGGGACGGCCCCGATGCCGTCGTACTCCTCCCCCACCGGTCCGGCCGCCGTGAGCAGCGCCTCGTCCAGGGCGTCGGAGGCGGGCAGCTCGGCGAGCTGGAGGGTCCACCAGGCGCCGACGGCCGCCCAGCGCAGCACGTCCGGGTCGTCCTGCCCGTCGGGTCCGACGGCGCGTTCGACGACGGGCCGGTCCTGGGTGAGGGTGCCGGTCTTGTCGAGGCAGAGGACGTCGACCGCGCCGAGGTCGTGCAGCGCGGGCAGCCGTCGTACGACGACCTGGTGGGTGCGGGCGAGGAAGGCGGCGGCCCGGGCCAGACAGGTGGTGACGATCACCGGGAGCATTTCGGGGGTGAGCCCGACGGCGACCGCGACCGCGAAGGGCAGCGTCTCCAGGCCCCGCCCGCGCAGAGCGGCGTTGGCCATGAGGACCAGCGGCGGAGTGAGCAGCATGAACCGGATCAGCACCCAGGAAATGCCGTGCACGGACCGGTCGAAGGCGCTCGCCTCCCGCCGCCCGCCCGCCGTGCTCTGCGCGACGGCGAACCGGGTCCGCTCCCCCGTCTGCACGACGACCGCCGTGGCACTCCCCGAGGCGACCCCGCTGCCCTGGAAACAGAGGTACGGCTCCCGGAAGGGGCCCGTGTCGGCCACGTCAGGGACCTCGACGGCGGCCTTGGCGACGGGCGCCGACTCGCCGGTGAGCACGGCCTGGTGCACGGTCAGCCCACGGGCGCGCAGCAGTCGTACGTCGGCCGGGACCAGGTCGCCGGGGCCGAGCCGTACGACATCTCCCGGGACCAGCTCGGCGACCGGGACCTCCCTGGCCCGCGGTTCCGCCTCCTCCCCGTTGCGGCGCAGCACGGTGGCGGTGCCGGCGACGAGTTCGCGCAGGGCGGCCAGGGAGCGGTCGGCGCGGTGTTCGCCGACGGCGCGCAGCCCGCAGCTGACCGCGACCAGGGCGAGGATGACGACGGCCGTCCCCCAGGAGGCGATGACGGCGGAGACCAGGCCGAGGGTGAGCAGGACGGCGGTGAAGGGGTCGTGCAGGGCACGGGCGCAGCGCAGCGGCCAGGACGCGGTGTACGGGAGGGGCGGGGTGTTCTCGCCGGTGTCGGCGAGCCGGGCCGCGGCCTCGGCCTCGGTCAGCCCGCGCGGTCCCGTCTCCAGCCGGCGCAGCACCTGCAGCGCGGTGGCGGCCGCGCCGTCAGAGACCACGGAGGCGGCGCGGGGCCGGGAGTTCGGCGCCGGTGGTGCGGGCGGTGAGGCGGCCGACGAGGAGGCGTACGACGTCGACGACGTCCGGGTCGTCCACCAGGTACACCTGGCGGCGGCCCTCCCGACGGGAGCGGACGAGACCGGCGAGCTTCAGCTTGGTGAGGTGCTGACTGACCGCGGGCAGCGCGCCGCCCACCCGCTCGGCGAGGCCCGTGACATCGCTCTCGCCCTGCGCAAGCGCCCAGACGATGTGCAGCCGGGCGGGCGAGGCGAGCAGCCCGAAGGCCGCGGCCGCCTCCGTGAGCACGTCCGCGGTGGGGTCGTCGTAGCCGCTGCCGGGCGCTGTCGCCACCGTCGTACTCCTCCTGTCCACCGCGTCGGGGGGACCCGTCCCGGGTCGAGAGGACCGGTTCCGGATCGAAGGGACCAGTCTAGGTCGCGGGAACTTCTCGGCCATCGCGTCAGTTTCTACGTTGTTGTAGAAGTAAATTCTTGGCAAGCAAGGCTCTTGGCAAGCACATACCGACCGAGGAGTGAGTGCGCATGGCTCTGTGGGACCGCATCAAGGACTCCGCGACGCAGATGCAGACCCAGCTCGTGGCGAAGAAGAACGACTTGAAGAGCGGTGCGTTCCGCGATGCGAGCATGGCGATGTGCGCGCTCGTGGCGGCCGCCGACGGCAGCATCGATCCGTCGGAGCGGCAGCGGGTCGCCCAGCTCATCGCCACCAACGAGGTACTGCAGAACTTCCCGGCGGACGACCTGCGCCGCCGTTTCGAGGAGAACCTGAACAAGCTGACCACCGACTTCGCCTTCGGCAAGGTGAGCGTGCTCCAGGAGATCGCCAAGGCGAAGAAGAAGCCGGCCGAGGCGCGTGCCGTCATCCAGATCGGCATCGTGATCGGCGGCGCGGACGGCGACTTCGACAAGACCGAGCAGGCCGTGGTCCGCGAGGCGTGCTTCACGCTCGACCTGCCGCCGCACGAGTTCGACCTCTGACCGGCCTCGTCGGGGTGGGAGCGGCTCACAGCCGTCGGCTGGTGGCCCAGCAGAGTGCGGTGAGGGCCATGGCCACGGCACAAGTCGCCTCCGCCGAGCCGTCCAGGTAGTACTGCCCAGACCGCCACTCCCGGTGTCGCCCCCAGTTGCTGTACGGCGTTCAGCGCACCCGCCGCCGAGCCGACATCCTGGGGGCGCAACGGCTCCACGGCCGGCGTGAAGAAGGCGGGCGTGAAGGCCCGCGCCGATGCCGACCAGCGCCAGCGCGGGCAGCAGCGGCCAGGGGCAGCGGGTGAGTTCGGTGACCGCGTACCCGGCCACGGCCACCGCCAGGCCCAGAGCCACAGGGCCAGGCCGTACGGCATCATGCGGCGCCGAGCACCGCGCCGGCCCGACAACCACGACGACACGGCGAGGCCGATCGACCACGGCGACGAGGCTCGGGCCGGCCGCCAACGCGCCTTTGTCCGCCTCCAGTTGGAGCTGGATGACCACCAGCGTCAGCAGGCCGTCGGCCACCGCGAAGAAGGCCGTCGAGGTGGCGTGGGCGGGCGGGAAGCTCCGGTGGGTGAAGGGGGTCGGTTCGAGGAGGGGGCCCTGGTTCGGCGCTGGTGCAGCGCGAACGCGGTCGGCGTCAGGAGGCCCGTGGCGGGCATCTCCCAGCTGCGCGACGGGAGTTCGGTGAGGTTCGTGTCTCCAGGAGCTTCGGGGACAGCGCCAGTACGACCACGCCCACGGGCCCACGGGCCCGTTCACCAGGAGCCCGGCGCGCCAGAAGGAGCCGAACGACGTCGGCGAGCCGGACGAGTCCGGGCAGGCCGACGCCGTCGCCGTCGAGCACGACCCGTCAGAGGCGGGTCAGCTGAGGCCGGCCTTCTTCAGCCAGGCCTGGGCCACGTCCAGCGGGTCCTTGTTGTCCGACTGCACCTGGGTGTCGAGGTCCAGCAGGGTCGCCGTGTCGAGCTTGGCGGAGACCGCGTTGAGGGCGTCGGTGGCCGTCTGGTTCAGGGCGCTCTTGTAGACCAGGGGCTGGACGTTCTCGAAGCCGAAGAGGTTCTTGGGGTCCTGGAGGACGACGAACTTCTCCTTGGAGATGGTCGGGTCCGTGCTGAAGATGTCGCCGGCCTGCACCGCGTTCTTCGTCAGGGCCGCCTCGGTGAGCGCGCCGCCCGCGTCCAGCGCCTTGAAGGACTTGAACTCCAGGCCGTACACGGACTTCAGGCCGACCAGGCCCTGCTGGCGGGTTTGGAACTCCGGCGAGGCGCCGATGACCAGGTCCTTGGCGATGCTCTTGAGGTCGGCTATGGAGGACTTCTCGGTGAGGTTGTACTTGGCGGCCGTGGCCGCATTGACGGTCACCGTGTCCTTGTCCTGCGCGTCCGCCGGGTCGAGCAGCGTCAGCTTGGAGTCCAGCTTGGCCTCGATGGCCGACGTGGTCTCCTCGACGGTCTTCGGGGCGGCCTTGGGGTCGAGGTAGGCGAGCAGAGCGCCGTTGTACTCGGGCAGGACCGAGATCGAACCGTTCTTGAGCAGGCCGTAGGTGGTTTCGCGGCTGCCGATGTTCGGCTTGTAAGTGACCTTGACGCCCTTGGCCTTGAGCGCTTCGCCGTAGATGTCCGCGATCAGGGTGCTCTCGGCGAAGTTGTTCGAGCCGACGACCACGGTGTCGCCGCTCGCCTTGCTGTCGGACAGCGGGTCGGACTTGCTGTCGCCGGAGGAGGAACAGCCCGCCAGCAGGGCCGTCGTCGCGGCGAGCGCGACCGCCGCCGCGCCTCGGTGTGTCCGGGTTGACCTGCTGGGAAGGGTGTTGGAAGTCACGGTTGCCGTTCCGGGAGCTGTGGGCGGAAAGGTGGGGGTGTTACGAACCACGTGGGGCTGTTGGGAACCACTCCACACGATCCAATCCAGCCGGTTCTCTGTCAGTCAAGTGTCTCCGGGTCACCGATTAGCTTCGATCCGTGGTCAGTTGTGGATAGAGAGCGGTCTCTTTGTAACGGATTCTTGATAAAGGGCAAGCGGAATCGAGCTTCAAGAACGCTGTAGTCTCACGGCAGTTGATATCGGTCACAGCGGTGCACGGGGCCCGCTACTCGGTGTCGTTCCGCACAGCTCGGGGTGAAGACGCCCCCCCCACAGACGAGACACCCTCATGAAGGAGGCCCGGTGTCCACGAACCAGGTGGACGCGCCCGTCCGGCCCGCCCCGGCGCGGGGCGGGATTCGGGGTTTCGCCGACCGTTGGCCCTTCCGGCGCAAGCTCAACCTGCTGGTCGGTGTGCCGCTCGCCGTCATCGCCGTACTGCTGGCCTATGTCTTCACCGACCTGGTGCAGCAGTCCAACAGCGCAGGCGACGCGGCGCAGCTGGTCCGGGACAGCACCCAGGTTGCACGGCTGGTGGACAAGGTCGAGGCGGAGCACCAGCAGGCGATCCTGCTCTCCGCTCGGTACGAGTCCGGGTACTCCACTCCCTCGGCGGCCGCCTACCGCGCGGCCCAGGCAGCGGTGACCGCCCAGGTCCGGACGGTCCGTGACACCTTCGGCGACCGGCTGCCGGACACCGAGACGGCCGCCCTGCGGCAGGTCGAGGGCCTGTCCAGCCTGCGCGAGTCCGTCGAGCAGTCGTACCTTCCGGCGGACAACATCGACCCGGCGTACGGCAACGCGGCCAACGACCTGATCGACGGTCTCGGTCTGGACCGCGACGCCGACCTTGCCGCCACCTTCACCGGCAACCTGCTGGATTCGCTGCTGCGCGCGGACGCCGCCCACGGCGCCTTCGAGACCAACGTGCTCGCGGCCACCACCGGGGACACCAACGCGCTGATCGAGTTCACCAACGCGGTCGGCGCCTACGACCTCTACCAGCACCAGGCCGACCGCTTCGCCCGGTTCGCCACCGAGGGGCAGGCCGCCCAGCTGGCCTCCGTCGAACACACCAAGGTACAGGGCAGGATCGCGGAGTCCTACGCCGAGCTGCAGATCGACCCGAGCAGGCTGGACGCCGGCAGCCAGGACGACATCCGCAGGGCGGTCAAGGACGCGCTGACCGACTACCCGGACTATCTCAACCAGGCCACCGCCCGGCTGAACATCACCGCCTCGCTGATCGGCCAGATCGCCGACCGGGCCGACGCCTCCGCCGACTCGGCCAGGTGGCGCGCCATCTACCTGCTGACCGGCACCCTGCTCGGCTTCGTCCTGTGGATCGCCCTCGCCGCGCTGGTGCGCCGCTCGGTGATCCGCCCGGTGCAGGCGCTGACCGGGGTCGCGCACGAGGTCGCCGAGGTGGCGGGCCGCGAACTCGCCCGGGTCGCCGACGACGACGCCGAGGACGCGGGCCCGCCCCGGCTGCGGGACATGCCGGTCACCGCCCGCGACGAGATCGGTGACCTGGCCGAGGCGTTCAACCAGGTGCAGAACACGGCCGCGGCCCTGCTCGAACGCCAGGTGCTCAGCCGCCGCAACACCGCCGAGATGTTCGGCAACGTCGGCCGCCGCGTCAGCAACCTGACCACCCGTCAGTTGGCCTTCATCGACGCGGTGGAGCGCGCCGAGACCGACCCGGCCCTCCTCGAACGCCTCTACTCGATCGACCACATCGCCGTCCGCCTGCGCCGCAACGCCGACAGCCTGATGCTGCTGGCCGGCATCCGTGAGACCGTGCTGGCCTCCGGGCCCACCCCGATATCCAACGTGGTCCGGGCCGCGCTCGGCCAGATCGAGGGCTATCAGCGGGTACGGCTGTACGCCGGCACGGACGCCATGATCGAGCCGGACATCATCGGCGACCTCACCCTGATGGTGGCCGAACTCCTGGAGAACGCGGTGTCGTTCTCGCCGGAGGGCAGCCCCGTCGAGGTGACCGTCCGCTCCGGCGACGACGGGGCGCACATCGTTGTCACCGACCACGGCCTGGGTATGAGCGCCGAGCGGCTGGCCGAGGAGAACGCCCGGCTGATCCGCCGTGAGCGCCTCGACCTGATGCCGACCAAGGTGCTCGGCCTCTTCGTGGTGGGTGCGCTGGCCCGGCGCTGGGAGATCGGCGTCGAGCTGACCCGGACCCCGGGCGGCGGTGTCACCGCCGAAGTGACGCTGCCCTCACGGCTGTTGCTGACGATGAGCGCGCTGGCCGACACCCCACCCGCCGTGGAACCGACGGCACCGGCCGAGCCGACCGGGCCGACCCCCGCCGCCTCGATCCCGGCCGCCGCCGAGCCCGACAGTCCGCTCCCCCGCCGGGTGCCGCGCCGCGAGCCGTCCGCCGAGGCGGCGACCGCCCCGGCCCCGCTGATCCCGGCCGCCCGCTCCGGCGAACCCCCCGCCGACTCGGCCGACGGGCCGCGCCCGCTGCGCCGCCGGGTACGCGGCGCGACCCTCCGTACCACCGTCGGCGCCGCCCAGACCCTCGCCCAGGCACCGCGCAGCCGTGACGCCGACGCCGAGCGGGACGCGCTGGAGGAGTTCGAGGCGGCGGTGGAGCGCGCCCGGCGCGAGAGCGACACCGGAAGCCATGAGCGGCCCGCGCCGCCCCCAGAGACCAACCCGCCGCACCACGAGATCCACCTTCCGGAAGGAGCCGAGCAGTGAGCACGTCGACAGGTGACACCCCGACGGGCGGCGCCGCCACGCCGACCGACCTGCAGGCGGCCGCAGCCGACTTCACCTGGCTGCTGAACCGCTTCGCGACCGAGACCGCCGGCGTGGTGGACGCGATCGCCGTGTCCTCCGACGGTCTGCTGATCGCGGTGTCGGAGCTGCGTGAGCGCGCGCACTCCGAGCGACTCGCCGCGATCGTCTCCGGCATCACCAGCCTGGCCGCCGGCGCGTCCGGCAACTACGGCCTGGGCGGCCTCAACAAGGTCATCATCGACCTGGAGGGCGGCCATGTCATCGTCTCCGCGATCGGCAGCGGCGCCGTGCTCGGCGTGGTCGCCGACAAGGAGGCCAAGCTCGGCAACATCGCCTACGAGATGACCCTGTTCGCCAACCGGGCCGGTGCGGCGCTCAGCCCGCAGCTGGTTCTGGAACTGAAGAACAGCGTCGGCGTCCCACAGACGCGCTGACCGGCGGCGCCGGTCGAGAGAGGAAGACACAGCCATGGCGGACGGCTTTCCGCCCCCGGGCCCGGACCCGGTCGGCCCCGCGCCCGCCGTACGGCCGTTCCTGGTCACCGCCGGCCGGGTGGCGGACAGCGCCTCCGGACCGGCGATGCCCGTCGAGACCCAGGTGGTGGCCACCACGGCCGGGCTCGCCGCGCTCGCCCGGCTCTCCTTCGAGCGGCACGACATCGTCGCCGCGTGCCGGATTCCGCAGTCGCTCGCGGAACTGGCTGCCCGGCTGCGGCTGCACCTGAACGTGGTCCGGGTGCTGGCCGAGGACCTGCGCGAGGCCGGGCAGCTGTCCGTGCATGTGCCCGACTTCGAGGCCACCCACGACTCGTCCGTCCTGCGCAGGGTTATCGATGGCCTGCGGGCCATCCCAGACTCCCGAGGGGTACTCCGTGACACCGACTGACTCGCTGACCCGGGGGACCGGGCGTACGGCCGTGCGGCCGCCGCTGCCGGTGAAGATGGTCATCGCGGGCGGTTTCGGCGTGGGCAAGACCACCGCCGTCGGCTCGATCTCGGAGATCGAGCCACTGACCACCGAGGCGTCGATCACCGAGGTCGCGGCGGGTGTGGACGACCTCACGCACACCCCGCGCAAGACCACCACCACGGTGGCGATGGACTTCGGCTGCATCACCATCGACCCGACCCTGAAGCTGTATCTGTTCGGCACACCCGGGCAGGAACGGTTCGGCTTCATGTGGGACGACATCGTCGAGGGTGCGCTCGGCGGGCTCGTGATCGTGGACACGCGGCGGCTCGACGACTGCTATGCGGCGGTCGACTACTTCGAGCACCGGGGGATTCCGTTCGCCATCGCCATCAACGCGTTCGACGGACATGTCGAGCACACGCTGGACGAGGTGCGGTGGGCGCTGGATGTCGCCGACGGGACTCCACTGGTCGTCTTTGATGCGCGTGAACGGGGTTCTGTTCGGGATGCGCTGCTCGTTGTCCTGGAACTGGCGCTGAATCGCGCCGAGGGGTAGTTCGGCTGTGTGGGAACTGCGGCCCGCCGCGTGGGGCTGGTCGCGCCCACGCGGCGGTAGCCGCATGTTTGATACAGCCCCGCGCCCCTGACGGGGCGCTATCCCCTCCGTACTCCGGGAGAGACCGTCAGTCGGGCCATCGCCCAGAAGATGCCCAGCGTGGCCAGGGCCATCGCCGCCACCAGGGTCGCGCCGCCTACCACCTTCTCGTAGTTCTTCTGGTAGAGGCCGTCGATGATGTAGCGGCCCACGCCACCCAAGCTGACGTACGCCGCGATGGTCGCCGTCGAGACGATCTGGATGGCCGCCGAGCGCAGGCCGCTGAGGATCAGCGGGAGGGCCACCGGGAGTTCGACCTGGAAGAGGACGCGTGACTCCGGCATGCCCATGCCCCGCGCGGCGTCCACCGGGGAGGGGTCGACCGAGCGCATCGCCTCGTACGTAGTGACCAGGATCGGCGGTACGGCGAGGATCACCAGGGGGATCATCACCGGCAGCATGCCGAAGCCGAGCCAGATGAACATCAGGACCAGCAGGCCGAAGCTGGGCAGGGCCCGGCCGGCCGTGGCGATCAGCGCGAGGGTGTTGCCGCCACGGCCGTAGTGCCCGGTGACCAGGCCGATGGGCAGACCGATGACGGCCGCGTAGGCGAGCGCTTCCAGCGAGTACTGGATGTGCTCCCACACCCGGGTGGGGATGCCGTCGTAGCCGTGCCAGTGGGAGCTGTCGCTGAAGAAGGCGTGGATGAAGTTGAGGACGTTCACCGAGTGCTCTCCTTCGGCATCCAGGGCGTCAGCACACGGCGTACGAGGACGAGGACGGCGTCGGCCAGGATGGCCAGCACGGCGGTGGTCACGACCGAGTTCACCGCCAGTTCGGGGCGGTGGTAGGTGTTCGCGTCGTTGAGCAGGTTGCCGAGCGCGCCCTGGTTGCCGATCAGCATGCCGACGCTGACCAGGGAGATGCTGGAGACGGTGGCCACCCGCAGGCCCGCGAGGATCGCGGGGACGGCGATCGGCAACTGCACCTGGAAGTAACGGCGTACGGGGCCGAGGCCCATCGCGGTGGCGGCGGCGAGGGTCTCCGCCGGGACCGAGCGGACGCCGTCCACGATGGCCGGGACCAGGACCACCAGGCTGTACACCGCGAGCGGGATCATCACGGTCGTCTCGGTCTGGCCGGTGTAGTCGATGAGGACGACGAAGAAGGCCAGGGACGGGATGGCGTAGAGGATCGTGGTCACGCCCAGGACCGGCGGGTACAGCCAGCGGAAGCGCACACAGAGCTGGGCGATCGGGAGCGACACCAGCAGTCCGGCCACCACCGGGATGAGGGCCTCGCGCAGATGGAGGCCGATCAGCCCGAAGTAGGTGTTCTGGAGGTCGCTGGGGATGTCGAAGAAGCCGCTCATCCCCCGACCTTCGTGTCGTCGCGGCCCTCGGCGTGGGCGGTGCGGATCGCGGCGCCGATGGCCTGCTGGGAGACGACGCCGACCGCGCGTCCCTCGCCGTCCACGGCCACCGCCCAGCCGGTCGGCGAGAGCACGGACCCGTCGAGGGCCGCGCGCAGCGAGTCCCTGCCGGGCATGAACGGCCGCCCGTACGCCAGCAGCCGCTCCGGGTCGATCGAGCCGGCGGTGAGATCGCGCGGCTCGCCCCAGCCAAGAGGCCTGCCGTCGAGGTCCGTTACGAGGAGATAGGGGGCGTCCGTCGAGGTGCGGGCGCCGAGCTTGGTGGCGTCGGCGTCGACCGGGACGATCGGGGCGGTCTGCAACGCGAGGTCCGCGGACGGAAAGAAGGACAGCCGGCGGATGCCCCGGTCGGCGCCGAGGAAGTCCTCGACGAAGGCGTCGGCCGGGTCGGTGAGCAGTTCGGCGGGCGGGGCGAACTGGGCGAGGTGGCCGCCGGTACGCATCACGGCGACCATCGTGCCGAGCTTGATCGCCTCGTCGATGTCGTGCGTGACGAAGACGATGGTCTTGCCCAACTCATCCTGGATGCGAAGAAGTTCGTCCTGGAGACCCTTGCGGACCACGGGGTCGACGGCGGAGAACGGCTCGTCCATCAGCAGCACGGGAGGGTCGGCGGCGAGCGCCCGGGCCACGCCGACGCGCTGCTGCTGACCGCCGGAGAGCTGGTACGGGTAGCGCTTGGCGAGCGCGGAGTCGAGCCCCACCCGCTCCATCAGCTCGGCCGCCCGCAGCCGCGCCCTCTGCTTGCTCCAACCGAGCAGCCGGGGCACGGTGGCGATGTTGTCGATGATCGTGCGGTGCTGGAAGAGACCGGCGTTCTGGATGACGTAACCCATCGACCGGCGCAGGGTGTTGACCGGCTGCGCCTGGATGTCCGCACCGTCCAGGAGGATACGGCCCTCACTGGGCTCGATCATCCGGTTGATCATCCGCAGGGTCGTCGTCTTGCCGCAGCCCGAGGGCCCGACGAAGACGGTGATCGAGCGATCCGGTATCTCCAGGGAGAGCCGGTCGACGGCGACCGTACCGTCCGGGTATCGCTTGGTGACTGAATCTATCCGTATCAAAACGCCGAATGCCCTTCGGGTTTGGCTGAGGCTGCCCGGTTATCGACCACGGTCGCCGTGGCGCAGGCCGTTGCGGGGAGAGTCTAGACCGCGAGTGTTTCAGCACTTTGGCGGCTGAGCGGTCGTCTTCGGTCTGTGACCTACAGGCCGCCGCCGGGCCCGCCCCTGGGTGTTCCACCGGCGTCCTCTGTGCGGAAGCTGTGAGTTCCCTGATTCTCATTCTTCGCTCAGTGAAGCCTCACGGCCGCCCCAGAGAGCGCCCCGATCGCCATGGTCATGAACGAAACGAACGCGGGAGGCGTCCGGCGCCGGTCGGTCGAGATCGTGGGGCCGGTCCACAACGCCCGTTCCCGTTCCGCATCACGATCGCGGACAACGCGAGCACCGACGCCACCTGGGCGGTGGCGACCGACCTGACCCTGCGCCTGCCGCACGTCCACGCACGGCGGCTGGAGCAGAAGGGCCGGGGCCGCGCCCTGAAGCACGTGTGGAGCAGGTCCACGGCCGATGTCGTCGCCTACATGGACGTCGGCCTGTCGACCGGGCTCGAAGGCTTCCTGCCGCTGGTCGCCCCGCTGCTCTCCGGGCGGGGGATGGGCGGCGGCGGCCGGCGCCCGAGCGGCAGTGCGCCCAGCAGGAACGCCCCGAGCGGTTCCGGCAGCTCCAGCGGGCAGTCGATGGGGCAGCCCCCGTCCGACGGCAACTCCTCTTCGAGCGAGGGCACTTCGTCCTCGTCGAAGACCGGCGCCGGTCAGACGGGCGGCGGCACAGGCGGTGAAACCCAGGTCGGCTCCGCGATGATCACGTACCTCAAGAAGCACCAGGACGGGGCCACTTGGCTGGTCGCGGTGGCCACCGACCAGACGGCCTCCGTGGTCAGCAGCAGCGGCGGCCGGGGCACCGACTCGGAGATCGCAACCTGGGTGAAGAAGCACGGCACTGCGGTGAGCGCCTACAGCGGCCTGTACCGCCTGGACGCCTCCGACGTCAGCTGAGCCGGTCGGCAGAGCAGAGAGGGGCGGGCCACCGGGAGATCCCGGCGGCCCGCCCCTCTCTCCTTGCTCACGCGGTCGCCGACGGCTCCCCCGCGACCGGCAAGCCCGCCGTCCGCAGCACCTGCCGTCCGGCGTCCACGGCGAACACCTCGCAACCCGGCCGCGAAGCCGCCCACCCGACGCCCTCGGCACCCATCGCGAACGCGGCCGTGGCCACGGAGTCCGCCTCGGTCAGCGACGAGGCGACGACCGTGAGGCTGAGCAGCCCGGTCGCCGGACGTCCCGTACGGCCGTCGATGATGTGGTCGCCGCGCTCGTAGCGGGCGGACGTGGCGACCGCCCCGTCGGTGAGTTCGAGGACGGTGCACAGCTGGTCGGCGTGCTCGGGGTGCCGTACGCCCACGCGCCAGGGCCCGCCGGAGGCGACCACGTCACCGCCGGCGTTCAGCACGAACCGCTTCGCCCCGGCCGCCGACAGAAGGTCCGCCGCCCGCTGTACCGACCACCCCTTGACCACCGCGCACGGGTCGAGGCCCCGCCCCGGCAGCCGTACGTCGAACGCGCCACCGGTCGCCAGCCGGTACTCCTCGCACAGCGCGAGCACCTCGGCGAGGTCCGGGCTCACCTCGGTCTCGGAGAGTTCGCCCCGGTCGAGCCGGGAGACCTCGCTGTCCGGCCTGAGCGGGCTGAACCGCTCGTCGACCTCGCGCAGCCAGGCGAAGACGGCGTCCGCCGCGCTCTCCGGGACGTCCTCGTCGTCGACACGGAGCGAGACCGGGAAACCCATGACGTGTTCGACTCGGTGCACGGTCAACGCTCAGCCCTTCGCGTCGATCGCGGCCTGGAGTGACTCCCGGTAGCCGTCGCTGGTGATCGTCGCGCCGGACACGGTGTCGATGTCCGCGCTCTGCGCCTTCAGCGTCTCCGAGACCAGCACCGGCACAGCCGCCGTCGTCTGCGGATGGTCCGGCTGCTGGAGCAGTTTCACCGCGGAGATCTCGTCACCGGAGAAGGTCACCTGGACCTGCACGGGACCCTTCTCCGTGTTGACCGTCGAACCGGCGACCACCTGGGAGGTGGCGGTGGGAGAAGACGACGGCGAGGCCGACTTCTGGTTCTCGTCGATGGCCGCCTGGAGCGACTTCCTGTAAGCGTCGCTGGTGATGGTCGCGCCGGAGACCGTGTCGATGTCCGCGCTCTGCGCCTTCAGCGTTTCCGAGATGAGCACCGGCACAGCCGCCGTCGTCTGGGGGTGATTCGGCTGCTGGAGCATCTTGACAGCGGTGATCTTGTCGCCGTCGAAGGTCACCTGGACCTGGACGGGACCCTTCTCGGTGTTGAGGGTGGTGCCCTTGACGACCGTGCCCGAAGCGGTGGTCGAGGAAGCCGACGGTGTTGTGACGGACTCGGTGGAGGTCGTCGTACCCCCGATGGACGGCTCGTAGCGCCAGACGGGGATCAGGCCCGCGATGCTCAGGGCGACGACAGGTATGGCTCGCTTCACGGTGTCTCTCTCATCCCGCCAGGCTGAAACGCTCGAAGTGGATCTGCGCCTTGGGCACGCCCAGGTCTCCCAGGGTGCGCAGCACCGCGTTCATCATCGGGGGCGGTCCGCACAGGAAGACGTCCCGGTCGGCGATGTCCGGCACGAGCTGGATCAGCTCGCGCGCCGCCAGCTTGTCGGGCACCGGCGGGCCGGTGACCAGGTGCAGTTCGGCGCCCTTGGCGACGGCGAGGTCGCGCAGTTCGCCGTAGAGGACGGCGTCGCGGTCGCTGGAGACGCGGTAGATGACGATCGCGTGGCCTTCGATGTCCTCGAGGAGGGCGCGGATGGGGGTGACGCCGACGCCGCCCGCGATCAGCAGGGACTCGGTCCTGCGGCGGTGCAGGGTGGTGAAGGCGCCGTAGGGGCCCTCGGCGAAGACGCGGGTGCCGACCTTCAGGTGGCGCAGGGCGGCGCTGCCGTCGCCGGCGGCCTTGGCGGTCAGGCGCAGGGTGCGGCCGTCGGGGGCGGCGGAGAGGGAGAAGGGGTTCGCCTGCCACCAGCGGTCCTTCGTCAGGAACCGCCACAGGAAGAACTGGCCGGCCCGCGCGCCCAGCTTGTCCAGGTCGCGGCCGGTGACGTACACGGAGACGACGTTGTCGGACTCGGGGACGACCGCGGAGACCCGGAACTGGTGACGGTAGTTGCGCCGCAGGGGCAGGATCAGCCGGCCCAGGGCCACCGAGCCGAGCGCGACGCCCCACACCGCGTACCAGTACGCCGTCGCGGCGGACGACGAGGTGAACGTCGTACCGACCGCGACCTGGTGGCTGAACGCGAGCACCACGGCCACGTACGTGTACAGGTGGACGAAGTGCCAGGTCTCGTAGGCGAGACGGCGGCGGGCGTAGCGGGCCGAAACGGCGCCGACCACGAGGATGATGCCGAGGGCGACGACCGCGCGGAGCACGCCCTCGGTCGTCTCGGCGAGGTCGACGAGCTCGGTGACCGGGCCGACGCCCGCGCCGTCGGCGTAGCCGAAGCTGATGAAGACGGCGTGCGCGAGCAGCGTCCACAGCAGGGCGAAGCCGGTCCAACGGTGCCAGGAGGTCAGCCGGTCCATGCCGATCCTGCGGTCCAGCCAGGGCAGCCGGGCGACCAGCACCAGCTGGAAGGCCATGACGAGGGCGCCGTAGAGGCCGAAGAAGCGGCCGATGACGATCAGGGCGTTGGAGGCGAAGCCCGCCTGGGCGAAGAAGTAGGCGACCACGGCCGCGTTGGCGGCGAGCACGGCGTACAGGCCCGTGCGGGCCGCCACCCTGGGGCGTATCGCCGTGGGGGGCGCAGGGGGCGATTGGACGGTCGTCACAGGTCGGCAGCTCCTTGATCGGGTCCTGGGAGTCGAGCTTCACCCGTGGCTGCTGTCGTTTTCCTGTCGGACGACTTTCAACTGGTTATCGATGTGTTTTCTGTGTGAGCACGGGTCTGGCGTCCGCTGCCGAGTGCCGCAGTATGAGCGGGTGGAAAAAGTACGACTCCTCGTCGTGGACGACGACCCGCCGATCGCCGACCTGGTCGCGACGGTCGCACGGTACGAGGGCTGGGAGGCGGTCACCGCGTACTGCGGCGAGGACGCCCTGGCCCGGGCCGCCGAGTTCCGGCCGGACATCGTCGTGCTCGACCTGATGCTGCCGGACGTGGACGGCTTCGGTGTCCTGGACCGGCTGCGGCACTCCGGGACGATGGTGCCGGTGGTGTTCCTCACCGCGCGCGACGGGGTCGCCGACCGGGTCGCGGGGCTGACCCGGGGCGGGGACGACTACCTGGTCAAGCCGTTCGCGGTGGAGGAGCTGATGGCCCGGCTGCGCACGGTGCTGCGGCGCAGCGCGGGGCCCGGCTTCCAGCGCTCGGTCCTCCAGGTGGCCGACCTGACGATGGACGAGGACACCCGTGAGGTCCGGCGCGGCGAGCGGCTGCTCTCGCTGACTCCCACCGAGTTCGAGGTGCTGCGCTATCTGATGCGCAAGTCACCGACCGTGCTCACCAAGGCGCAGATCCTGGACCATGTGTGGGAGTACGGCTTCGGCGGCCGCTCGAACGTGGTGGAGCTGGTGGTCAGCCGGCTGCGCCGCAAGCTGGACGAGGCCGGCGGGGAACCGCTGATCCACACCGTGCGCGGTTTCGGGTACGTCATACGGCGGCAGGCCGCGGAGTGACCGGCCGGCTGTGGCGCTCGTACCGGAGCATGCGCCTGGGCACCCGGCTGGCACTGGGGCTCGGGGCGCTGGCCCTGGTGGTGTTCGCGGTGGTCGGCACGGCCCTGACCACCTACATGAAGGACTACCTGTCTGCCCAGCTGGACGATCAGCTCGGGCTCGCCCAGGTCGCCCAGTCGAAGAGCATCGCGCAGAACGGCACCCTGCAGGGCAAGAAGTACTACCGCTGGTACTACGCCGTGTACGACGTCTCGCACGGCTCCCCGGTGCTGCGCAAGCCCGAGGAGACCACTGATCTGCCCAAGGACATCGGCGACCTCACCTCGGTGGCGAAGGCGCAGATCGCCGCGGGCACCGAGGTGCTGCGCACCAGGAACCTGACCGGGGAGGGCGAGTACCGGCTGCGCGGCTGCGAGGTGGAGCCGGGGGTGGTGCTGGTCAGCGGCGCGCCGATGGACAGCATCGACGACACGGTACGACAGCTGGTCACGGTCCAGGTGGTGGCCTTCGGGCTGGCGCTGCTGGCGCTGGTGGGTATCGGCCGGCGGTTGCTGCGGCACGGCCTTGAGCCGCTGAGCGACATGGCGCACACCGCCCATGGCATCGCCTCGCACAATCTGACGGAGTCGGCGGCCCGGCTGCCGCTGCGCGCGGCCAAGCGGGGCGGCGGCCCCGAGGTCGAGGAGCTGCGCACCGCGTTCAACACGATGCTCGAACACATCGACCGCTCCCTCGCCGTCCGCGCCGAGGCCGAACAGCGGCTGCGCCGCTTCGTCGCGGACGCCTCGCACGAGCTGCGCACCCCGCTGATGTCGGTGCGCGGCTACGCCGACCTCTTCCAGTACGCGGCCGCCAACGCCCCCGAGGAACGCGACAAGCACCTGGCCCGGCTGCGCGCCGAGGCGGCCCGGATGGGCATCCTCCTGGACGACCTGCTGCTGCTCGCCCGGCTGGACGCGGCCGAGATGGAGGCCCCGCTGCGGCTGGAGGACGCCGACCTGGCGGAGCTGGTGCGGGAGGCCGCGGACGCCTTCCGCGCGGCGCACTCCGACCATCCGCTGGCGGTGACCGTCGGCCCGGACCCGGTCCCGCTCCGACTGGACCCGGTCCGTGTCCGCCAGGTCCTGGACAACCTCCTCACCAACGCGGCCGTCCACACACCCGCCGGCACGCCGGTGTCGGTGACGGTCGCGGTGGCCCCCGACTCGGCGACGGTGAGCGTCACCGACCAGGGGCCCGGCATCCCGGCCGCCGACCGGGCCCGGGTCTTCGACCGCTTCTACCGCGTCGACAAGGCCCGCAGCCGCGACCGTGGCGGCAGCGGCCTCGGTCTGTCGGTGGCGCGGGCGCTGGTGGAGGCACACGGCGGGACCATCGGGCTGGACGACGGCGACGACGGCCCGGCGGGCACGACCGTGTTCACGCTGACCCTGCCCAGGTAGCGGCACAGTGGCGGCGACCATCTGGCTCACCGTCACGAGCCCGGCGTCCTCTCCTCCTCCGGCATGGGCGTGAAACCACCCTGACGGGGATGCGGGCGGACCGCCAGGACCGCGACGTCGTCCTCGGCGTTGCGGGCGTCGAGGCGGGTGAGGATGGACTCCAGGAGGGCGTCCACGCCGACGGCAGGGCTGAAGCGCAGGTCCGCGAGGCGGTTCAGGGAGCGGTCGATGTCCTCGCCTCGGTGTTCCACCAGACCGTCCGTGAAGAGGACGAGGGCCTGGTCGGGGTCGAGCTGGTGGGTGGCCGATTCGTAGCCCCCGAAGCCGGTGCCCAGAGGCGGGCCGACGGGGACCGGCAGGAGGGTGGTCCGGCCGTCCCCGGCGATCAGGGCGGGCGGGAGATGGCCGGCGCTGGCCATGGTGACCTGGCGGCGGCTCGGGTCGACGCGTACCAGCAGACAGGTGGCGGGTCTCCGGTCCGCCTCGTTGGCGGCGATGTCGTCCATCTGGCGCAGCACCCGGTGCGGGGGCAGCTCGGAGGAGGCGATGTAGCGCAGCAAGGACCGGTAGGCGTTCATGTCGACGGCGGCCTCGAGGCCGTGGCCCATCACATCGCCGACGACGAGCAGCGTGCGGCCGAAGTGCAGCCGTACCGTCTCGCACCAGTCGCCGCCGACCAGCACCCGGCCGCCGGCCGGGAGGTAGCGGATCGCCACGTCCAGGTTGGGGTGCGGCCGGCCGGGCTCGGACAGCAGGGCGCGTTGCAGGTCGCCGGCGGTGCGGTTGACGTGCTCGTACTCGCGGGCGTGCCGGATGTGGGAGGCGGCGCGTTCGGCGAGGAGGGCGAGCAGCTCGGCCTCCGCACGGACGAAGGCCATACCCTCGCGGGCGCAGACCAGAACGCCGTACTGGTCGGAGCCGCTGGTCAGGGGCACGCACACGGCCGGGCGGGTGCGGCTGCCGGCCGGGCGGGACAGCCAGGGGTCCACCCAGTGGTCGGCCGCCGGGGAGCCCACGTCCCGGGCCACCGCGGTGGCCCAGCGGGCGTCGGGCAGCAGATCGGCGTCGCCGGTGATCGACTCGTAGCCGGAGACGGTCTCGCCGACCCGCCGCATCACAGCCGATCCGCCGCCGGTCAGCCGTACCGCCGCCCGGGTCAGTTCCGTGCAGGTCGTGGACTCGTCGAGGGTGGTGCCGATGCCGGCCGCGGCCGTCCGCAACGCCCTGAAGGGCGCGGAGGGGTCGGCGCCCGCGGTAGGCCCGTCCGCTGACCCCGGGCCCTCGGCGGACGCGGGCCCCCTGCGGGACTGGAACCATCGCGCTACACCCGACACCCTCACAGAATGTCAAACAGCGCCGAAGGGGGCACCAGCCACTCGCGTCGCACGTCCCCCGGATGTGGTTCGCCGGGGCGGTGGGCGCTCCGGTCGTGGCGGACGACGGCCGTACGTACCCGCCCCCGGGCGTTCCCGGTGATCTCGTACACCGGTCACGGCCGAACGGCGGGCGCGGGCGGGCGGTGCCCCCGTGGAGCCACCGGTGGCGCCGGACTCAGGCCGCCGCGGGCCGCTTCCCGGACTCGATGCCGACCGTGGCCGCCTGCCCGCCCTTGCCGCCCAGGGCGATCACGCTGAGCAGGCAGCAGACGAGGGCTGCGATACCGCAGACGACGTAACCGACGGCGTAGCCGTTGCCGAGGACCTCCAGGGCGACGGGGGCCGCGCCGCCGGGCGGGGAGGAGGCGGGTACGGAGTTGACGGCGAGCGGGCCGCCCTCGGCCGCGACCTCGCCGGCCGCCGCCTTGACCTGGGAGCCGAGGCCGGAGCCGGCGAGCTTCCGGGTGAACTCGTCGGCGGCCCGGCTGAGCGCGATCGCCCCGATGACGGCGGGGCCGAGGGTGAATCCGAAGTCCCGCAGCAGGCTGGTCGAGGCGCTGGCCATGCCCGCGTAGTGGACCTCCACGGTGTTGACGGCGGTCGCAGTGATCGAGGAGACCGTGAGCGCGAACCCGATGCCGACCAGCCCGATGGGCAGGATCAGCGAAGTCAGGGCGCGGTCGTGGATCGACAGGGTGGCTGCGAGGAAGTCCCCGGCCGCCATCAGGGCCAGGCCCGCGCCCAGCACCCAGCGCGGGCTGACCTTCTCCAGGAGCCGGGAGATCAGCGGCAGCAACAGCAGGGTCCAGGCGTTGAGGAGGATGAACGCGAACGAGCCGCGCAGCGGGCTCTGGTGCTGGATCGGCCCTAGCCGGATGCTGGTCGCGTAGGCCGTGCCGAGGTAGCTGAACATCCCGACGACGGCGACGAACGAGGCGACCGCGAAGGCCCGGTTCCGGAAGAGGTCCAGGCGCAGCAGCGGGGAGGCGGCCCGGTTCTCGGCGGCGATGAACAGACCGAGGAAGACGGCCGCGGTCAGGTAGGCGACCACCACCGGGGTCGCGGTCCAGCCGTCCGAGGGGCCCTGGATCACCGCGTACAGCAGGGCGAACATGCCGATGCCGATGGTGATCTGGCCGGTGAGGTCGAGGGAGCGGCCCTCGGGCGCGCTGGAGTTCTGCGCGAGCAGCCGGCTGAGCAGCGTGCTGATCACGGCCAGTGCGGTGACCACGACGAAGGCCCAGCGCCAGGAGCCGTAATTGCCGGTGATGCCGCCGAGCACGGGCGCGACGAACCCGCCGCTGGACAGGGCGGCGGCCCAGATCGTGATCGTCCGGGCGCGGTCCCGTGCCGTGTGGGTCCCGGCGGCGATCACAGCGAGCGAGGTGGGGAACAGCGCGGCCGCGCCGAGACCGGCGACGGCCTGGCCGACCCAGAGCAGGTGGATGCCGGTGCTGGCGGCGGCCAGCGCCTCGCCGACGACGAGCAGCGCGCCGCCGCCGACCAGCAGCTGCTTGCGCCCGAAGAGGTCGCCGAGGACACCGAAGGTCAGCTCCAGCACCGTGACGGGCAGCAGGAACGCGTCCGAGATCCAGGTCAGCTGCGACCCGACGGGATGCAGGTCCTCCTGGAACAGCCCGTTCAGGGTGGCCGGCATGGCGAGGGCGATCTGCGCCAGACAGACCGCGAAGCAACCGGCGACGAGCGTACCGACGGGCAGCGGGCCGGAGGGGCTGCGAAGGGGGGTGGAGCCGGATTGCGAGCGCGTTTCAGTGGACACGTGTGCTCCCCTTTGAGCGGTCTTGCGGGAGATACGGCGGACCTGCCCGGATAGGTGGATGCGGCGGATACGCGGGGACGACGGCGTCGAGAACGCGATGAATGTAAGGCACTTTTTTCACGTCGGTCAATGGACTGCCCAATATCGATCTCGGGGACACACGAGAACACCCCGCGTCCCAGGAGGGAAGCGGAGTGCGGGGGAGGGCGACAGCCGGTCGCCGGCAGGCGCGAGGGGGTGTCAGCCCTCGACCGGCGTCCAGGCCGCGACTATCCGCCGTGACGGACGTCGCCGGCCGGCACCGCAAGCGGCTCGCGGCCCTGCTCGCCTCCTGCGCCATGGTCTCCGGCGCCGGCCTCGGCCCGCACCTCGCGGGCGTCCTGCCGGAGACCCTGCCCGGCCCCACCGTCACCGTCTTCATCGTGGAGATGGCGCTGCTCGCCACCGCGGTCCTCGCCGTGCCGCGCATGCCGGTGCGCCGCCCCGCCGCACCCGCCAAGGGCGCCTGGATCCGTGTCCCCGGCGTCCCGCACGGCAACGGGCGGCAACTCACCCTTGGCATCGCCGTGTTCGCGCCCGGCATCACCGCGACGTCGTTCGTGCTCTCGCTCGGCCCTTCGCTCCTGTCCGGCCCGCTCGGCACCACCAGCCGGATCGTCGCCGGGGCCATGGCGTTCGCGATGTTCCTGGCCGCCACCGGAGTGCAGTTCGCCGTGCGGAAGCTGCCCCGGAGCACCATCCTGACCGCCGGGGCGATCAGCACCACGCTCAGCATGATCGCGCTCGCCACCGCCGTACACACCTCGTCGGTCCCCGTGCTGGTCGCCTCCGCGCTGCTGGCCGGCGCCGGCCAGGGCATGGGGCAGCTCGGCGGGCTCTCCCTGCTCGACCACGGCGTCCCGGCGCAGCGGCTCGCCGAGGCCAACGCCGCGCTCAACGTGGGCGGTTACGTCCCGGCGGGCCTGCTGCCGGTCTCGGCCGGCTACCTCAGTGACGCCATCGGGCTGACCGACGGCGCCACCGTGTTCGCCGTCGGCCTGATGAGCCTCGCCGTCATCGGCGGCCTGGTGGTCCTCGCCTCCCGGCGCCGGGTCGCCGAGCCGGCGTGAACGACGGCGACCAGCAGGGACTTCATCTCCCGCGACTTCAGCTCTCGTCGGCCGTCAGCCGCAGCGAGATCGAGTTGATGCAGTACCGCTGATCGGTCGGGGTCGCGTACCCCTCGCCCTCGAAGACGTGCCCGAGGTGCGAGCCGCACCGTGCGCACCGCACCTCGGTGCGCACCATCCCGTGCGCGCGGTCCTCGATCAGTTCGACCGCGTCGGTGTCCTTCGGGTCGTAGAAGGACGGCCAGCCGCAGTGGGACTCGAACTTCGTGGTGGAGGTGAACAGCTCGGCACCGCAGGCGCGACAGGAGTAGACGCCCTTGGTCTTGGTGTCGGTGTACTCACCGGTGAAGGCCGGCTCGGTCGCCGCCTGACGCAGCACGGCGTACTCGGCCGGGGTCAGCTCCGACCGCCACTGCTCGTCCGGCTTGTCGACGTCGTACGACATGACTCTCAGCCCCTTACTTCGCCAGGCGTTCCAGGATCCTCGGGCCCAGGTCGGTCACATCGCCCGCGCCCATGGTGAGAACCAGATCACCGGGCTTCGACATTCCCGCGATCACGGAGGGGACCTCGTCCTTGTCGTGCACGGCGGTGACGTCGGCGCCCGCGGCCCGCGCCGCCTCGATGATCAGCTCGCTGGTGACCCCGGGGATCGGGTCCTCGCGGGCCGGGTAGATGTCCAGGACCGCCGACGCGTCCGCGAGGGCCAGCGCGTCGCCCATCTCCTTGCCCAGCTCCTGGGTGCGGGAGAACAGGTGCGGCTGGAAGACGACCAGGATCCGGGCGTCCCCGGCGGCGGCACGCATGGCCTCCAGGTCGGCGGTCATCTCGGTGGGGTGATGGGCGTAGGAGTCGATCACCTGGACGCCGGCCGCCTCGCCCTTGAGCTGGAGGCGCCGCCTGACGCCCGTGTACGCGGCCAGCGCGGGCGCCAGCTCGGCGGCCGGGACCCCGAGGGCCACACCGGCGGCAAGCGCGGCGACGGCGTTGTGGGCGTAGTGCCGGCCGGGCACGGAGACCGTGAAGGTCAGCTCGGTCCCGTCCAGCACGACGGTGACCTCGCTCTTCAGTCCCTGCGGTACGACGGACAGCACCCGCACGTCGGCATCGGCGGCGTCGCCGTAGGTCACCGTCCGCACCTTCCCGGCCAGCCGCCGGGTCAGCTCGCGCGCGCCCTCCTGATCGGCGCTGATCACCAGCGTGCCGCCGGGCACGATCCGGCCGGCGAAGGCCTCGAAGGACTCGTAGATCTCGTCCATCGAGGCGTAGTTGGCGTGGTGGTCGAGCTCCACGTTGAGGACGATGGCGACCTCGGGCGCGTACTTGTGGAAGCTGCGGTCCGATTCGTCCGCCTCGGCGACGAAGATCTCGCCCTCGCCGTGCAGGGCGTTGGAGCCGGGGGCGTCCAGGTCGCCGCCGATGGCGTACGACGGCTCGCGGCCCAGCTCGGTGAGCGAGACGGCCAGCATCGAGGTGGTCGTGGTCTTGCCGTGGGTGCCGGCGACGGCGATCGGCCGCAGGCCGTCCATCAGGGCGGCGAGGGCGTCCGAGCGGTGCACCACGGGGATGCCCAGCTCTGCCGCGCGCGCCAGCTCGGGGTTGTCCTTGCGGATCGCCGACGACACGACGACACAGCTGGCGTCGTCGGCGAGGTGCCCGGCCGCGTGCCCGATGTGCACGGTGACGCCGAGCGCCCGCAGCGCCTCGGCGGTGGCCGACTCCCTGGCGTCGCTCCCGGCCACCTCGGCTCCGCGCTGGGCGAGGATCTTGGCGATCCCCGACATCCCGGCGCCGCCGATGCCGATGAAGTGCGGTCGGTCCATGGCGGAAGGAAGGCCGGGTGCCATGCGCTGTTCTCCCCAGGTGTGGTGCGGCGGTGAGCTGGCCCCCCTGAGGGGGCGCGCCCAAGCCTATGCCGTGGGTTCAGCAATCGCTGACAGGCGGCTTCGTCACGCCTTGCTGTGCGAGAACAGCTTCAGCACCGGCACCCCCACCTTGTGCCGCGCCCGAGACGCCCAGTCCCGGTGGAAGAACTCCTCCACATAGTGCGGATCGGTCAGCACGATCACCTCGTCCGCCCCTACCTCCTCGACGATCGCCTTCAGCGCGTCCAGCGGATGGTCCTCGACCATCCGCCCCTCCGCCGAGCTCGCCGCCGCCCGCAGTGCCGTCAGGGACACGTCCAGTGCCTGCGCGGCCAACGCCTGCGCGGCATCCCCCTCCGGCGTCTCGCCCTCGCGAGCGGCTTCGTCCAGTTCGCCGAGCGCGATGTCGTCGATGGCCCGCAGCAGGCGGTCCGCCTGGTCGCCGCGCGGCTGGAGCAGCACGTGGAAGGAGACCTGCTCGTCCCCGTGCAAGGTGGTGACGAACTCCACGTCGGCGGACGTCAGGGCCTTCTCGATCATCAGAACGCTTGTGAACACCAGGCGCCTCTTCTCCTGAGAGGGCCACGTGGACCCTCTGTCCTCCCTGGGGCCTAGTAGCCCTGCGGAAACCATCCTGCCCCGTGATCGCACGGGTACTACCGGATTCAGTGTGCCCTTCGGAAGCCAAGCGGAACGGTAGATTCCGCTGAGTTCAGGACCGCTGGTAGCGACTGAACAGGAATCCGGCCTCCTCCAGCAAGGACACTAGTTCGAAACGCCTGGGCACGGTGACACCGGGTCCCCCGGAAATGCGCTGCGCTCCCCCCGCCGTGAGCAGCGGTGACATCGTCAGGCACAGCTCGTCGAGGACACCGGCGGCGACGAACTGGCCGAGCAGCCGGGGTCCGCCCTCGGTGAGCAGCCGGGTGTGGCCCAGGCCGGCGAGGGCGCTCACCGCGCGGGCGGGGTCGACGCCGACGCCGTCACCGGCGACCACCACCCGGGCGCCGGCCTTCTCGGCGGCGGCGACGCGGTCGGGGGCGGCGGCCGCGCCGGTGAGGATCAGAGTGGGGACGAGAGGCGAGGTGAACAGCGGCAGCGCGAAGTCGAGGTCCAGGCTTGCGGTGACCACGGCGACCGCGGGGGCCTCGCTCTGTCCCGCCGCCGCCCGGGCCCCGGCGAACTCCGCACGGGCGCGGGCCGGCCGGTACCCCTCCTGCCGTACCGTTTCCGCACCCACGACCACGACATCCGCGAGCGCCCGCAGGGTGCCGAAGATCCGCATGTCGGCCTCGCTGGAGATGGGCTGCGACCGCCCGTCGTGCTGGGCGGCGCCGTCGAGCGTGGACACCATGTTGGCCCGCAGCCAGACCTCCCGCCCGGCGGGATAGGCATAGGCGAGGGCAAGCTCGGCGAGGCTCCACTCCCGATCGGCGAATCCGGAACCGGCCGCACCGTCACCCGCCGCACCGCCCCCGAGTCCTTTCCCCTCGGCCGAACCGCCGGAGGCCCGGGCTGCTGTCTCTTCGGTCACAGGGAACAGGCGTCGCATGTCGTGCAGTGTGGCACGGCAACTAGCATGGGGAACCGTGTCCTCTTCTCCCGCCGCTTCCGAGGTCAGCCCGATAGCCGACGCGGCCCCGCTGTCCCTGTGCGCCCGCTCGCCGCACGTCCCCGCGGACCGGCTGGTCGCCGAGATGGTGCCGCCGCCCCGTTTCGACTCGGTCCGCTTCGCCACCTACATCCCGGACCCGAACCAGCCCAGCCAGACCGAGGCCGTACGGGTCCTCGAAGGCTTCGCGGCCGGTCTCGGCGGGGCACACGCAGCGGCCGGCGGCAAGCGCGGCTTCTTCGGCTTCGGGAAGGCCAGGGCGCCGAGGACCCCGGCCGGGCCACGCGGCGTCTACCTCGACGGGGGGTACGGCGTCGGCAAGACCCACCTGCTCGCCTCCCTCTGGCACGCCACCCCGGCCGAGCCCGCACTGAAGGCGTTCGGCACCTTCGTGGAACTGACCAACCTGGTCGGAGCCCTCGGGTTCCAGCAGACCGTGCAGACCCTCTCCGGCCACCGTCTGCTGTGCATCGACGAGTTCGAACTGGACGACCCCGGCGACACCGTCCTGGTGTCGACGCTGCTGGGCCGGCTTGTCGACGCGGGTGTCGCGCTCGCCGCCACCTCCAACACCCTGCCGGGCAAGCTCGGCGAGGGCCGGTTCGCATCGGCCGACTTCCTGCGGGAGATCCAGGGCCTGTCGGCCCACTTCCGCGCCCTGCGCATCGACGGCGAGGACTACCGTCACCGCGGCCTGCCCGAGGCGCCGGCGCCGTTCTCCGAGGAGCAGGTGACCAAGGCGGCGTACGCGACGCCGGGCGCCGCGCTCGACGACTTCCCGCAGCTCCTGGACCACCTGGCCAAGGTGCACCCCAGCCGGTACGGCGCGCTGACCGACGGCGTGACGGCGGTCTGCCTCACCGATGTGCGGCCGGTGCCGGACCAGTCGACCGCGCTGCGGCTGGTGGTCCTCGCGGACCGGCTCTACGACCGTGAGGTCCCGGTCCTGGCCTCCGGACTGCCGTTCGACAGGCTGTTCAGCGAGGAGATGCTGAACGGCGGCTACCGGAAGAAGTACTTCCGCGCGATATCCCGGCTCACCGCCCTGGCCCGGGACGCCAAGGGGCTCGTCGCCGCCGACTAGCGTCCCTTATTCGATCAAGACCGCCAGATCAAGAGCCCGATCGAGCCACCCCACCGGCATTTTTCACGCTCTCTTCGGTTCGCAACACCGAGTTAACCCTGCAAAGGACTTTGCAGGGTTAACGTGTTTCTTGACCAACCATTGACCTGTGCTTGGTGTACACAAGAGGCGCGAACTGCCGCGAGGGGGGGCTCATGTTCCGAGGTACGACGGCCCGGACCGTGCTCTCACTCCTGGCCGCCGCCCTGCTCGCCGTCCAGTTCTTCGCGCCCGCGGCAACCTTCGCAGCCGCGCACACGCTCAGTCATGTCGAGGCCAGGGCCCAGCTTGGTCCGAAGCCCTCGGCGAAGTTCGTGCGCGACGGCTCGCACACCCTTCGCGACCACACCCTCCGCGACCACGGCCTCTGCGGGGAGCCACCCAGCCCGCCGCGGACCGCCGACCGCCAACGCACCGCCACCGCCGGCTGCGCCGACGACCGTCCGCTCACCGCCCGGCACACCGAGGCGATACCGGCCTCGGTGGTTCCCGCAGACCAGCGTCAACGCACTCCAAGACCGTCCAGAGCCCACTCGCCGGCCGCGCTTCAGGTCTTCCGCTGCTGAGCGACGGGTTCCGTCTCGGCTCGTCACCCCCCCACAACCGTCGTGCAAGCCCGACGCGCCATCTCGGCGCGCCAGGAGGAGTCCACACACCATGCAGCCCCTCATCGACAACGCCCGTACGTTCGGACAGCGCCCTGAGGAGTTCGCCAAACTCGCCGAAGGCCAGTCCCCGCAGGTGCTGTTCATCACCTGCTCCGACTCCCGGGTCGTCCCGGCCCTGATCACCGGCGCCCGCCCGGGCGAGCTCTTCGAGCTGCGCACCGCCGGCAACATCGTCCCCCCGTACGCCTCGGAGCACCCCACCAGCGAGGCGGCCACCATCGAATACGCCGTGGAGGTGCTCGGCGTCCGCGACATCGTCGTCTGCGGGCACTCGCACTGCGGCGCCGTCGGCGCGCTGGTGCGCGGCGACGACCTGACCGCCGTACCCGCCGTACGGGACTGGCTGGCCCGTGCCGAGCCGCGCCCGACCGGCGCCGTCGAGGACCCGGCCGTCGCTGAGGGCGTGCAGAGTCATGTGCTCGCCCAGCTGCTGCGGTTGCGCTCCTACCCGTTCATCGACAAGAAGCTGGCGCAGGGCGAACTGACCCTGCGCGGCTGGTACTACGAGGTCCACACCGGTGCCGTCCGCGAACACCGCGCCGACACCGACGCGTTCGAGACCCTGTGAGCGTCGCGATGACCAAGTTCCCTTACATAAAGCAGGACTTCACCGCCTCTCTCGTCGTCTTCCTGGTCGCGCTCCCACTGTGCGTGGGCGTGGCCGTCGCCTCCGGTGTACCGGCCGAACTCGGCCTGGTCACCGGCATCGTGGGCGGTCTCGTCACCGGGATGCTGCGGGGCAGCAGCCTTCAGGTGTCGGGGCCGGCCGCCGGTCTGACCGTGCTCGTCTTCGAGGCGGTGCACGAGTTCGGGCTGCCGGTGCTCGGCGTGATCGTGCTCGTCACCGGCGTGCTCCAGATCGCCATGGGCGTTCTGAAGCTGGGGCGCTACTTCCGGGCCATCTCGGTCTCGGTGGTCGAGGGCATGCTGGCCGGAATCGGTCTGGTCCTGATCGCCGGTCAGCTGTATCCGGCGCTCGCCGCCAAGGCCCCCGAGTCGGGGCCCGGCAAGATAGCCGGACTGCCCGGGGCGTTCGCGGACGCCCTCGGGGACGGGGAGGCGCTGGCCTCGCTCGCCCTCGGCGCGGGCACCGTCGCGGTCCTGGTGCTGTGGAAGTACCTCCCGGCGAAGGTGCGGACGGTCCCCGGACCGCTGGCCGCCGTCGGTCTCGCCACACTGGCCGCGTTCTTCCTCAGCCTCCCGGTCGCCACCGTCGAGGTGCACGGGCTGCTGGGCTCCGTGCAGCCGCCGCCGCTGCGCGCCTTCGGCGAACTGGCGGGCTTCGGCGTGATCGGCACGGTCGTCGCGTTCACGCTGATCGCGTCGGCCGAGTCGCTGTTCAGCGCGGCGGCCGTGGACCGGCTGCACAACGGTCCGCGCACCCAGTACAACCGGGAGCTGATCGCCCAGGGCGCGGGCAACGCGCTCTGCGGAGTGCTCGGCGCGCTGCCGATGACCGCGGTGATCGTGCGCAGCGCGGCCAATGTGCAGGCGGGCGCCCGGACGAAGGCGTCCCGGGTGCTGCACGGCGTCTGGCTGCTGCTGTTCGCGGCGCTGCTGCCGGGGGTGCTCGGCTACATACCGATCCCGGCGCTCGCCGGAATCCTGGTCTACTCGGGCGCCAAGCTGATCCCCGTGCGGGCACTGGCCGCGCTCTGGCGTGAGCACCGGGGCGAGGCGCTGATCCTGGTCGTCACCGCGGTGTCGATCGTGGCGGTCAGCATGTTCGAGGGCGTGCTCATCGGACTCGCCCTGTCCATCGTCAAGACCGCGTGGGAGGCCTCGCACATCAGGCTTGAGGTGATCGACAAGGGCGCTGGTCCGATCGACGCCCATCTGTCGGGCAACGCGACCTTCCTGCGACTGCCCAAGATCCTCGACAGTCTGGAGGCGCTGCCCCAGGACCGCCCGATCCGGGTGGACCTGTCCGGGCTGCACCACCTTGATCACGCCTGCCGGACCGCACTGGAGAGCTGGGCGGCACGGCACAGCGATGCCGGTACGGAACCGGTGAAGGTCACGGCACCGGTGAAGGTCAGCGCCGGCTCGGCCGTGCCCACCCGGGTCACGGCCGTCTGAACCGGCGGCCGCTCCCGGGCCGGGGTGCCGACGCCCCTCGGCATCCCGGCCCGGACCCTCATCCACCCGACAATGGCCCCGACCCTCCCGCCGGGCATATCGTTACAGCAACAGGCATATCGGACCTCTTTACCTGGGGGTCGTGATGGTTCAGGAGCTGCTGGTCGCGGTGGTGGCGGCGCTGTGCGCAGGCGCGCTGTACCTGGCCGCGGGGGCGCGGGTCGTCAAGCAGTACGAGCGGGGCGTGCTGTTCCGGCTCGGCCGCGTCACCGGTGACGTACGGGCGCCGGGCTTCAATCTGGTGATCCCGTTCGTGGACCGGCTGTACAAGATCAACATGCAGATCGTGACGCTGCCGATCCCGGCCCAGGAGGGCATCACCCGGGACAACGTCACCGTGCGCGTGGACGCGGTCGTCTACTTCCGGGTGGTCGACGCCGTGAGCGCGCTGGTCAAGGTCGAGGACTACAAGTTCGCCGTCTCGCAGATGGCCCAGACCTCGCTGCGGTCGATCATCGGCAAGAGCGACCTGGACGATCTGCTCTCCAGCCGCGAGCAGCTCAACCAGGGCCTGGAGCTGATGATCGACAGCCCGGCCGTGGGCTGGGGTGTGCAGGTGGACCGGGTCGAGATCAAGGACGTGTCGCTGCCGGACACGATGAAGCGCTCGATGGCCCGCCAGGCCGAGGCCGACCGGGAGCGCCGGGCCCGGATCATCAACGCCGACGCCGAGTTCCAGGCCTCGAAGAAGCTGGCCGAGGCGGCCAAGCAGATGGCGGGCACCCCGGCGGCCCTGCAACTGCGGCTGCTGCAGACGATCGTGGCGGTGGCCGCCGAGAAGAACTCCACCCTGGTGCTGCCCTTCCCGGTGGAGCTGCTGCGCTTCCTGGAGCGGGCCCAGCAGCCCGCTCCGAACGGCGGCGCCGAGCTCGGTCTCTCCGATCTCTCCGGGCTCTCCGAAGTCTCCGAACCGGCTCCCCCGGACCCGAGCGAAAGGCCTGCCCGTGCCGAGGAAGCACCAGAAGCGTTGGGACGACAGGGACCCCGATCTGCGTGACCTGCTCCGCCTCCCGGTGGGCGAGCGACCCGACCTGGACGCCCACCGGGCCGACGCCCGCCCCGCGGGCCCCGATGACAAGGACGCCGCCCGCACCGCGACGGCCGAACTGGGCGAGCGCCTGGCCGGCCTCCAGGAGCGGCTGTGGGCGGCGGGCACGGCAGGCGACCGGCGCCGGGTTCTCCTGGTGCTCCAGGGCATGGACACCAGCGGCAAGGGCGGCACGGTCAAGCACGTCATCGGCCACCTCGACCCGGCCGGCTGCCGGGTCCGCGCCTTCAAGGCCCCCACCGAGGAGGAACGCCGCCACGACTTCCTGTGGCGGGTGCGCCGGGTACTCCCCCGGCAGGGCGAGATCGGCATCTTCGACCGCTCCTACTACGAAGACGTCCTGGTGGCGCGAGTCCGCGGCCTCGCCCCGCCCAGGGAGATCGAGTCCCGCTACGGCTGGATCAACGACTTCGAGCACGAGGTGACCGATGCCGGCACGACCGTCGTCAAGTGCTTCCTGCACCTCTCCTACGGCGAGCAGAAGCGCCGTCTCCTGGCCCGTCTGGACAACCCCGACAAACACTGGAAGTTCGGCCCCGGCGACATCGAGGACCGGGAGCTGTGGCCGGACTTCCAGGAGGCGTACGAGATCGCCATGGAGCGGTGTTCGACCCCCGCCGCGCCCTGGTACCGGGTCCCGGCCGACCAGAAGTGGTACCGCAACTGGGCGATCAGCCGCCTCCTGCTCGAGCATCTGGAGGAGCTCGACCCGCGGTACCCGAAGGCGGACTTCGACGTGGCCGAGTGCCGGGAGCGGCTGCTGAGGGCCCCGTGACGGAACAGCCGCCGCCCGGGTGACCCCGGCGGCCACGACGCCGCGCCACCCAAAAAAACCGGACAATCCGACCTACGTTCATACGGTGATCCGACCAGTACGCCGTCTTACCGGTATGACCGCCGCCTGCGTCGCCCTCGGTGCCGCGCTAGCCGCCTGCGGCACCGCCCAGGCGCCCCACGCCCGCCCCCCGGCCCCCGCCAGGCCCGCCCCCGCCGCCAAGCCGCCCACGCTCCCCGCCACCCCGGGCGGCCTGGCCCCCGTCTTCTCGAACGGTCCGCGCACCCTGGGCAAGACCGTCGCCCTGACCTTCGACGCCGACATGACCGCCGACCAGGGGCCCCGCGCGGCCGCCGGCGAGCACTTCGACAACCCCGCGCTGATCGCGACCCTGCGCAGACTGAAGGTGCCGGCCACGGTCTTCATGACCGGCCGCTGGGCCGACGAGTACCCGGACCAGGCCCGCGCCCTCGGCCACGACCCGCAGTTCGAGGTCGCCAACCACTCCTACAGCCACTACGCGTTCACCGACGACTGCTACGGCCTGCCGACCGTCCCCGCCGCGAACATGAAGTCGGACGTGGAGCGCGCCTACTCCGCACTGCTCAGGGCGGGCGTGCCGCATCCGATGCCGTACTTCCGTTTCCCCGGCGGCTGTTACGACCAGCAGGCGCTGCGCGCGGTCGGCGGCCTCGGGGTCACCGCGGTGCAGTGGGACGTGGTGAGCGGCGACGCGTTCGCCACCGACGCCGACGCCGTGACCAAGCAGGTGCTGGACGGGGTGAAGCCGGGCTCGGTGGTCGTCATGCACTGCACGCGCAGCGCCGCCCCCACCACCGAGCAGGTGGTCCGGAACGTCGTACCGGAGCTGCGCAAGCGGGGCTTCCGGTTCGTGAAGGTGTCCCAGCTGATCGGGGAGACGCCCGGTCACCGCTGACCGTCCTACGCTGGAGGTATGAGCGACGAGGGCTACTGCACGATCACCGAGGCCGCGAAGCCGCCGAAGGCGGAGGGTCCGCCGTACGCGGAGTGTGTGCTGTGCCGGGAGCCGACCGAGTACCCGGAGTCGTACAAGGGCGTCACGATGTGCCCCCGGTGCGAGTGGCAGGAGGCGCAGCGGACCGCCTGCTCAGGATGAGCGGCGGCCGTTGAGGACGCAGGCCACGGTGAAGGCCGCGGCGGTGAGCAGGGCCGCCGCGGCCGCCGGCAGCGGTGACACCGGGACCCGGCCGGACTCCGAGCCGGAGACCAGACCGCTCACCACCGCATGGGCCGGGGAGCCCGCGACCACCACCGCGAGCAGCGCGGCCGGCAGCATCGTGGGCACCGCCCGGCCCGGTGAGCGCAGCAGCGGCCGGTTGGTGAGCGCCCCGACGGCGCTGCCGAGCAGCGCACAGGCGAGGGTCGCGAGGAGACCGGCGGCTCCGGCCCGCAAGGGCGGTACGAGGAGCCGGTGGTCGTCGGTGGCGTGCCGGCTGATCACGGTCACGATCAGGGTCGCCGCCGTGCCGAGCAGCGCCGCGGCGGTGAGGGCGGTCAGCAGGGCGGCCAGATGAGCCCTGACCGGGCCCCGAGCCGCCGTGACACAGGCGCGGGCGGCCGGCGGCTCGTTGGTGACACAGATCCGTACCAGCCAGGCGGCCACCGGCAGCAGCGCGGGGGGATCGGGGTGGTGGGTTGTGCGCCCCTTAGGGTGTTCAGGTGAGCGCTCCCTTCCAGGTCTCGGCGAACAGTCGCGACGAAGCACCCCAGTTCGTACTGCCTCTTGTCGTGCGGATCGAGAAGTCGGCTCCTCCGGCCCGTACCGACGCTCTTGAAACCGCCGCGCGGGCGGTGCTGACCATGCTCAGTGATGAGCGGGCCCTTGGGAACGGGGAATGGGCTCAGGCGATTCGGGACTGGGAGGACGCGCGGATCCGGAAGGTCGTTCGGCGGGCCCGGGGCTCCGAGTGGCGGCGGGCCGGGGGGCTGCCCGGGATCACCCTCACGGGGAAGTCCGCCGAGGTACGGGTGTTTCCGCCGGTTCCCCTGGACGGGTGGCCCAAGGAGCTGGCGAAGTTGCAGGTGTCCGGGACCGAGCTGGACGATCCCGAGCCGCCCGCCGACGCCGACCGGGCGCAGGCCGTGCTGTGGCTGAACCCGGAGTTGGAGCTATCGGCGGGGAAGGCGATGGCGCAGGCCGGGCACGGGGCCCAGCTGGCCTGGTGGGCACTGTCGGAGGAGGAGCGGGGGACGTGGCGCGAGGCCGGGTTCCCGCTCGCCGTGCGGACCGCCGATCCGGCCGAGTGGAGTGAACTGACCGCCGGCGGGCTGCCGTTGGTCAGGGACGCGGGGTTCACCGAAATCCCGCCAGGCAGTTGCACGGTGGTCGCGGACCATCCGGCACTGCGCTGACCTCGGCTCTTTTACGTCCCCTTGGAAACTTTGCCGTTTGTTTGAACACCGTCGCCGTCGCACTCGTACGTCCAGGCACTGAACCAGCGACACGGGGAGGCATCCCTTGCGGCGTTTCAACGGTACGGCCATGATCATGGCGGCCCTCGCCACCACGCTCGGCGCGCTCGCCTATCCCGTGTGGTCGTACGCCGACCGCTCCGGCACCGGGCAGGCGAACCTGGCGGCGGGGACCGTGGCCACCCAGTGGGGTCCGCTGTCCGCCTCGGACCGCGATCTGATCGTGCGGGTCCGGCTGGCCGGCCTGTGGGAGCTGCCGGCCGGGCAGCAGGCCATCGAGCGGGCGCCGAGTGCGGCGATCAAGGAGGCCGGCGACCATCTGATCGTCGGCCACACCGACCTGGACCGGCGGGTCCGGATCGTCGCGGCGCAGCTGGGCGTCGAACTGCCCAACGTGCCCAACGAGCAGCAGCAGAGCTGGCTCCAGGAGATGTCGGCGGCGACCGGCGCGGAGTACGAGTACAAGTTCGTGAATCTGCTGCGCGCCGCGCACGGCAAGATCTTCCCGGTGATCGGGGCGGTACGGAACACCACCCGCAACAGTCTGGTACGGCAACTGGCCTCGGACACCAACCAGACCGTGCTGGACCACATCACGACCCTGGAGAAGACCGGGAAGGTCGACTTCGAGGCGATCGCCAACGAGATCGCCAACTCCACCACGGCGAGCCCGACCGGCCCGGCGGTGCCGGCGCCGGGGCTGGTGGTGCCCTCCGCGCCGGCCGCGCAGGCCGGCGGTGGCGTGCGGGTCACGTCCAGGCCCTCGCCCGGCGCGCCGGGCACGGTGAACACCGCGCGCCCGGACCCGGTGGACTCGCCGGGCGTGCTCGGCGGGTAGCCGATCCAGCTCCCCGGAGCGCGGGCCGGAACCTCAAATGTTGCTCTGAAGCGGCGGGCAACGCGGTTCGCGGACGCGCTCCGGGGCCATACCCCCGGCAATCGGAGAAAGAGGGGGAGGACCATGACCCTGGAGCGGCTGGGAACGGGCATCGGCTGGCGGCCGGAGATCGCGGACGCCGTGGAGCGCATGCCCGGCATCGACTGGGTCGAGGTCGTCGCCGAGAACACCTGCCCGGGCCACCTCCCCGACTCGCTGCGGCGGCTGCGCGAGCGCGGGGTGACGGTCGTACCTCACGGTGTCTCCCTGGGACTCGGCGGTGCGGACCGCCCGGACGAGCACCGGCTGACGGCGCTCGCCGAACGGGCGGCGGCGCTGGGCTCCCCTCTCGTCACCGAACACATCGCGTTCGTCCGCGCGGGCGGCCCGCTGACGGCCTCGCCGCTCCTGGAGGCGGGCCATCTGCTTCCCGTGCCGCGCACCCGGGACGCCCTCGACGTCCTCTGCGAGAACATCCGTATCGCGCAGGCCTCGCTGCCCGTGCCCCTCGCCGTCGAGAACATCGCCGCGCTCATCTGCTGGCCGGGCGAGGAGATGACCGAGGGACAGTTCCTGTACGACCTCGTCGACCGCACCGGGGTACGGCTGCTGATCGATGTGGCGAACCTGCACACCAACCACGTCAACCGGGGTGAGGACCCGGCCGAGGCACTCACCGAACTCCCCGTCGAGGCCATCGCCTACGTCCATGTCGCGGGCGGCTTCGAGCGGGACGGCGTCTGGCACGACAGTCACGCCCACCCGGTGCCCCCGGCGGTCCTGGACATCCTGACCGACCTCGCGTCGCGGGTCACGCCGCCGGGGGTGCTGCTGGAGCGGGACGAGAACTTCCCCGAGCCGGCCGAACTGGAGCGGGAGCTGGCGGCGATTCGGGGTGCGATGGCGGCGGGGGGCTCGGACACCGGCGGGCGGTTCGATCCGCCGGCACGGCCGACCGCCTCCGCGGTGACCGACGCCACCCGGCAGCGGGTAGGGCTCGCCCAGGCCGCGATGCTGTCGTCGCTGGTCGCGGGCACACCGGTGCCGGAGGGTTTCGACCGGGAGCGGATGCGGGTGCAGGCGCGGGCACTGGCGTCGAAACGAGCCGATGTGGTGGCGAAGGTGGCACCGGAGCTGCCGGAGATCCTGGGCGACGCGTACCGGCTTGCGTTTCTGGCGTACGCGCAGGAACGGCCGATGACCGGGGGGTATCGGCGAGACGCCCTGGACTTCGCGGGACGGCTGCTGAGCGACGGCCGCCCGGAAGACCGGACATCCCACCGCCGCCTGGAGAAGTGGTGGCAGGCCCGAGCGGGGGAGACACCTCGACGAAGGGCGTTGCTGCGGCGGGGCTAGTGGCGCCTGGGCGGGGGGCGCTTACCGGCGCCGGCAAATGCCTCCCCCAGAGGGGGTACCCCCAGCGCCCACCCGTGCCGCCTGGGGGTCCCCCCAGGCCTTTCGGGCTCCTCTCGGGCTCTGGGGGAGGCACGACTGCCCGCAGCTAGGTCTTTTAGGGGCGCGGGGAACTGCGCGATCAGCCCCCACCGGCCCGCACCCGACCTCCGGCCCGGCCCCCCGCCACACGCCCTCGGTAATATGCCAAGCCCGCACAGCGAAGCCTTAGCCGTGCGGTGCAGGAGGCATCATGCGAGCGCGTCCCCGACCCCCCGTCCAAGGCCGAGGCATATTCAGCGGTACCGGGCTGATCATCACCTGTCTCGCGGCGACCCTCGCCGCCCTGGTCTTCCCGATCTGGTCGTACGCCGACCGCTCGGACCCGACCGGCGCGGTGAACGTGCTGAGCGCCCAGACCGTGTCGACCCGCTACGGTCCCCTGTCCGCCCAGGACCGGGACTTCATCGTCAAGGTGCGGCTCGCCGGGCTCTGGGAGCTGCCGGCCGGGGAGCTGGCGGAGCAGAAGGGCACCACCCAGGCCGTACGGACCGCAGGCCAGCACCTCGTCGACGGCCACGCCTCCCTCGACGCACACGTCCGCAGCGTCGCCACCCAGCTCGGCGTCCCGATCCCCAATCAACCCAACGACCAGCAGCAACAGTGGCTCGCCACTATGACCGCGGCGCAGGGGCAGGACTTCGACCGGCAGTTCGCGAACATCGTGCGGCTGGCCCACGGCCGGGTCTTCTCCGTCGTCGCCCAGGTCCGCGCCGGCACCCAGAACACCCTGGTCCGTGATCTCGCCGACGACGCCAACACCACCGTCCTGGACCACATCAAGGTCCTGGAAGCGACGGGATACGTCGACTTCGCCACCCTCGCACAGCAGCTGTCGGTCACCCCCTCCCCCGCGGCCTCGCCGCCGGTCTTCGCGCCGAGCGACGCCATCCCGGTCGTACCGTCACCGGCCCCCACCTCGCCGCCGTCCCCTACGTACCCGCTGCCGCCCGCCGCCTCCAGCCCGCCGCCGCCCAACAGCCCCTGACCTGCACGGGAAACGGAACGTCACATACCGACGACGTTCGGTCCGGAATATGAACAGGGCATGGCGTTTCCCAAGCCCCTGGCATAGAAACGCGTCATGTTCTGGGTCCTTCTCCTGCTCCTGGCCTGGGCCGTCGCCGGCACCGCCTGCGCTCGGCTGTGCCTGGCCGCCGTACGCACGGCGGCCACCGACACGGACACGGGCCGAGGACACGATCTGACGCTGTACGAGGCCGCGTTCCTGTCCGGCGGGCCCGCGCGGGTCGCCGATCTGACCCTGGTGTCCATGGCACGCCAACAGCGGCTGCTGCTCGCGCACACCGGCTGGGCGACCGTCGTGGACCCGCGTGCGCGGGACGAGATGGAGCGCTCGGTGATAGGTGCCATCGGGCCCGAGGGGCAGTCGCGGATAGCGCCGGTACGGTCGGCGGCGGCCGACGCGGACGCCGTGCGGAGTCTCGGCGAGGGACTCGTGCGGGCGGGGCTCGCGGTGCCGGACGCGGCGGCGCGTACGACGGTCGCGTCGGGCGTGCGCCAGGTCCGGGCCGCCGCACTCGCCGTGTTCGGCCTGGGGGCGGCCGCACTCGCGCTGCCCGCCCCGACCGAGATGCCCCGCGACCTGATGGCCGTGTGGTTCGCGCTGCCCCTCACTCTGACGCTGAGCTGTCTGGCCATCGCCCGTGTCGAGGTGCACCCGTACGCGCGCTGGGCCTCCCCGGCCGGCCAGCGGCTGCTGGGCGTGCTGCACCGGCGGACGAACCGCGCGGCCGACGACCACTCGTTCCTCGCCTCCGTCGCCGTCCGCGGTATCCGCGCGATCGGAGAACCGGAGCTGCGTGCGGCCTTCGCACACCGGGACCAGCTTCCGCGGGAGTGAGCGGGGGCGTACAGGGGCATTGGCGCCGACACCGGCCGATGGTGCTTGCCTTCGTCGGCAACCGGTCGAAATATCCCTTTTACTGCTGCCGTGCAGTCGCTGCGGTGCCGTTGCTGCCGCGCCACGCAGCGACCGCACCGAAGGGATACGCCATGAGAGCCCCCGCCCTGTACTCGGCAGCCGGGTCCCTGATTCTGACCACCCTGGCCGCCGCCCCGGCCGGGAGCGCCCCTCGCGTCCCGGACACGGCGTCGGCCGAACTGCGCGGTACCGCCGTGGCCGCCGCACGGGCGCGGGCGGAGGGCATCGACTTCGGCAAGTGCGCCGCCGGCCTGGAGCTCCCGAAGTCCTTGCAGTGCGGCACGCTGAGCGTCCCGCTGGACTACGCGCATCCGGACGGCAAGCAGATCAGACTGACCGTCAGCCGGATGCGGGCCACCCACAAGGACCCGCACAACAGCAAGCGCAAGGTGCCCCGGCAGGGCGCCCTGGTCTACAACCCGGGCGGGCCGGGCGCCTCCGGCATGCAGTTCCCGATGGTCGGCGTACTGCCCGAGTGGAAGCGTCTCGCCGCCGCCTATGACCTGGTCGGCTACGCCCCCCGCGGGGTGGACGGTTCGGCGCCGCTGTCCTGCGTGGAGCCCAAGCGTTTCTTCAGGGCGCCCTCCCCGTCGCCGACGCACCCCTCGGCGTCGTACAAGAAGGCGCGGATCGCGGAGGCGAAGGCGTACGCGCGCGGCTGTCTCAAGCGGTCCGGGAACAGGCTGAGGTACTTCACCTCGCTCAACAACGCCCGTGACCTGGACGTGCTGCGCGCGGGGCTCGGCGAGAACCGGCTGACCTTCATGGGCGCCTCCTACGGCACCTACTTCGGCGCGCTGTACGCCACCCTGTTCCCCTCGCACGTACGGCGGATGGTGCTGGACTCGGCGGTCAACCCGGACCCGGCACAGATCTGGTACCGCTCCAACCTGGAGCAGTCGGCCGCGTTCGAGAGCCGCTGGACGGACTACCGGGAGTGGATCGCCCGGCACGACGACGTGTACGGGCTGGGCAACACCGCCGCGAAGGTGCAGGCGAGTTACGACCGGGCGAGCAAGCGGCTGGCCAAGAAGGCGGCCGGCGGGAAGGTCGGGCCGGGGCAGTTGCAGGGCGCGTTCCTGTCGGCCGGGTACTACGACGACTACTGGCCGAGCCGCGCGGAGGCGCTGTCGAAGTTCCTGAAGGGAGACGCGAAGCCGTTGGTCCGGCTGGCGGCGCCGACGGCGGAGACGGCCGCCGCGGCGGAGAACGGCAACGCGGTCTACACGGCCGTCGAGTGCAACGACGCGGCCTGGCCGAAGGACTGGAAGACCTGGGACCGGGACAACACCCGGCTCGCGCGGGTGGCGCCGTTCGAGACCTGGGACAACGCCTTCATGAACCTGCCGTGCGCCTACTGGCAGGTGCCCCGGCAGAAGGCCCTGGACGTGCGGACCGGGCCCGGTGAGCTGCCGCCGACGCTGATCCTTCAGGCGGAGCGGGACGCGGCCACGCCGTACGCGGGCGCGCTGGAGCTGAACCGGCGGCTCGCCGACTCGGTGCTGGTGACCGAGCGGGACGCGGGCACCCACGGCATCGGCGGCGGCCCCAACAAGTGCGTCAACGGCTATCTGGAGGCCTACCTGCTGGAGGGCCGGCTCCCGGAGCGGCGGGCGGCCTGTGCGGGGCACCCGGAACCGAGGCCGGCGGCGCCGGCCGGCCACGCCCGGCAGCAGAAGAAGCTGCGGGACTCCCTGAAGGGCAAGGCCGACCAGCGCTGAGCGTCGTCAGGCGAGGCCCGCGACCAGTTCCGCGACGTCCTTGCGGCGGCCGGTGAAGAACGGGACCTCCTCGCGGACGTGCCGACGGGCCTCGGATCCCCGCAGGTGGCGCATGAGGTCGACGATGCGGTACAGCTCGTCGGCCTCGAAGGCCAGGATCCACTCGTAGTCGCCGAGCGAGAACGAGGCGACGGTGTTGGCGCGCACGTCCGGGTAGCCGCGGGCCATCTTGCCGTGGTCGGCGAGCATCCGGCGGCGATCCTCGTCAGGCAGCAGGTACCAGTCGTACGAGCGTACGAACGGGTACACGCTGACGTAGTTGCGCGGCGTCTCGTCGGCCAGGAAGGCCGGGATGTGCGAGCGGTTGAACTCGGCGGGGCGGTGCAGCGCCATGTTCGACCAGACCGGCGCGAGAGCGCGGCCCAGCTTCGTGCGGCGGAAGAGGTTGTACGCCTCCTGGAGCTGGTCGCTGTCCTCTGCGTGCCACCAGATCATCAGGTCGGCGTCGGCACGCAGACCGGAGACGTCGTAGGTGCCGCGGACGGTCACGTCCTTGGCGGCGAGCTGGTCGAACAGTTCCTGGACCTCGTCGGCGTAGCCCGCGCGGTCCTCGGGCAGTACGTCCTTCAGCCTGAAGACCGACCACAGGGTGTAGCGGATGACCTCGTTGAGGTCCTTGGCCAGCTTGCCCTTGTTCGGGATCCGCTCGGGGGCGGTGGTGGGGGCGTCGTCACTCATAGTCCTTATTCTCCCGCTCCGCCGTGCAGGCTCTGCACCGGGTTGGCGGTGAGCTCCCGGACGGCCGCCAGGTCACCGCCCAGCTGGTCGACCGCCGCGTACGCGCTCGCGATACAGGCGGGGATGCCCACCCCGTCGTACTGCGCGCCGCAGACCGCAAGGCCCGGGAGCTTGGCGACGTGCTCGCGGACGCGGGCCACGCGCGCGTGGTGGCCGACGGGGTACTGGGGCAGGCCGTCGGTCCAGCGGGTGACGCGGGTGGCGACGGGGGCCGCGGCCAGTCCGGTGGCCTCGCGCAGGTCGTGCCGGGAGACGTCGACGAGGTCGCCGTCCTCGCGCCCCAGCACCTCCGTCTCGCCGTACCGCCCGACCGAGGTGCGCACCACGACCACGTCCGGGTTCTCCTCGGCGATCCACCCCCACTTCTGGGAGGCGAAGGTGGCGGCCTTGATGGTGCGGCCGTCGACGGGCGGCACCAGGAAGCCGCTGCCCTCGGGGAGCGTGAGGTCGGCGCGGCGGTAGGCCAGGGTGATCAGGGCCATCGAGGCGTACTCGACAGCGGCCAGTTCGGCCGCGGCGGCGGGCGCTTCGGCACGCAGCAGGGCCGCGGCGACGGGGGCGGGGACGGCGACGATCACGGCGTCCGCGTACAGCACGCGGTCACCGGCGACGACCCGCCACCCGGTGTGCGAACCGTCGGCGGCGCCCCGGCCCGCCTCGCGGTCCCCGTCCGCCCGGGTGCCCGCCCACGGGAGGCCGGATCCGCCGGTCTGCGAGTCGGCACCGTCGAAGTCCCTTGCCCCGCCCGGTCCCATCCGGCGCAGTTCGGTCACGGGTGTGCCGGTGACGATCTCGCCGCCGCGCGCCCGCACCGAGTCCGCGACCGCGAGCGGCAGGGTGCCCACGCCGCCCTCGATGCCCATGAACACCGGGCCAGTCTGCTGGCTGGCGGCGGCCTTGGCCTGGATCTCGCGGACGGCCTCGGTCAGCGAGTCGTGCGTCCTGGCGGCCTGGTAGAGCTGCGGGACCGCCGAGCGCATCGAGATGCGGTAGGCGTCGCCCGCGTAGACGCCGCCGAGCAGGGGTTCCACCAGCCGGTCCACGACCTCCCGGCCCAGTCGCCCGGCCACGTACTCCCCCACCGCCACGTCGTCGCCGACCTCGGTGCGGGGCAGGTCGGCGTCGCGCTCGATGCGGGCGAGACCCTCCTTGGACAGCAAACCGGACAGCGCGGCGGCGGTGCCGGGGACGCCCATGACATGGCCCCTGGGCATGGGCCGCAGGGCACCCCGGGTCCAGATCGAGGCCGTGGCGGTGCCAGGCGGCTGAAGCCGGTCGTCCAGCCCCACCTCGCGCGCGAGGGCGACCGCCTCGGGCCGGCGTGCCAGCATCGACTCGGCGCCCAGGTCGACCCGCACCCCCGCGATCTCACCGGGCAACAGCTTGCCGCCGACTCTCTCCGAGGCCTCCAGCACGGTCACGCGCAGGCCGCGCTCCAGCAGCCGGTGGGCCGCGGCCAACCCCGCGATCCCGGCTCCGATGACCACGACCTGCCCCGTGCCCGCACCCGTTGCGCTCATGACCCCACTCTCTCAGACCCCACTGACACGCCCGCCCCGGCCCGGTGACCGGCGCGCGTCCGGACCGTGACCGCATCGGGACCGTCCCGGTGAAACGTCCCGCCCGGCCCCGGCGTCGAAGGAGCGTCATTCGTCACGACCCTCGGGGGGAACCATGCGACATCCCGTACGACCCGTCCTCGCCGGCATCCTGCTGGCCGCCGCACTCGTCCTCACCGGATGCAGCGGCGACGACTCCGGCGCCTCGGCGGGGGATGCCAGGGCCGACACGGGCGGCGCGGTCCAGGAGGCGGCGGGCTCGGCAGGCGCCAAGGACAGCAGCGGCAGGGGCACCGACAAGGCGCCCACCCTCACGGTGAACCACATCATCCGCACCGCCTCCCTGGATCGCCCTGGCGCAGGGCGCGGTCCTGCCGTTCGCGGCGCTCGCGGCCCTTGTCGCGTTCCTGTGGTGGCGGGTCGTCCGCCGGCACCGCACGGCCGGCGGTGAAAGCCGTGTGCATGGCACTGAGACCTGACCAAGCCCGAAATTCCGTCGCGCCGTAGCGTGTTCGCATGGACATGAGCGGTGGACGGGAACGACTGGTGGTGATCGGCGGGGACGCCGCGGGCATGTCGGCGGCGTCCCAGGCGCGCCGGCTGCGGGGACCGGACGAGCTGGAGATCGTGGCCTTCGAACGCGGCCACTTCAGCTCCTACTCGGCGTGCGGCATCCCGTACTGGGTCGGCGGTGACGTGGCGGAACGGGACCGTCTGATCGCCCGCACGCCCGAGGAGCACCGGTTGCGGGACATCGATCTGCGCATGCGCACGGAGGCCACGGAGATCGACGTGGCCGGGAAGCGGGTACGCGCGCGTGACGTCGATTCCGGCGCCGAGTCCTGGACGTCGTACGACAAACTCGTCATCGGGACCGGCGCCCGCCCGATCCGTCCCGACATGCCGGGCGCGGACGCGCCGGGCGTGCACGGCGTGCAGACCCTCGACGACGGCCAGGCCCTGCTCGACACGCTGGCACACACGCGTGGCCGTCGCGCCGTGGTCGTCGGCGCCGGCTACATCGGCGTCGAGATGGCCGAGGCGATGATCAACCGGGGATACGAGGTGACGGTCGTCAACCGCGGCAGCGAGCCCATGTCCACGCTCGACCCGGACATGGGCCGCCTGGTGCACAAGGCGATGGAGGGCCTCGGCATCACCATGGTCAACGACGCCGAGGTCACCAAGGTGCTCACCGGTCAAGACGGCAGGGTCCGGGCGGTGGCCACGGAGGACGGCGAGTACCCGGCGGACGTGGTGATCCTGGGCATCGGTGTCCGCCCGGAGACGAGCCTCGCCCAGGCGGCGGGCCTGCCCGTAGGCAAGCACGGCGGCCTGCTCACCGACCAGGCGATGCGGGTCCGCGGCCACCAGGACATCTGGGCGGGCGGCGACTGTGTGGAGGTCCTGAACCTGGTCTCGGGCCAGGAGCAGTACGTCCCGCTGGGCACCCACGCCAACAAGCACGGCCAGGTCGTCGGCACCAACGTGGGCGGCGGTTACGCCACGTTCCCCGGTGTCGTCGGCACCGCGGTGAGCAAGGTCTGCGACCTGGAGATCGCCCGCACCGGCCTGCGCGAGAAGGACGCCCTGCGGGTGGGCCTCCGGTTCGAGGCGGTCACCATCGAGTCCACGAGCCGCGCCGGCTACTACCCCGGCGCGAATCCGATGACGGTCAAGATGCTCGCGGAACGCCGGACAGGCCGCCTCCTGGGCGTCCAGATCGTGGGGCGGGAGGGCGCGGGCAAGCGGGTGGACATCGCGGCGGTGGCCCTGACGGCAAAGATGACGGTGGACCAGATGACGGCTCTGGACCTGGGCTACGCACCACCGTTCTCACCGGTGTGGGACCCCGTCCTGGTGGCGGCGAGAAAGGCGGCGACCAGGGTGCGGGACGGTGACTGAAGCGACCCCTGGGGGCGCGGGGACGTGTCGGCATGCGGCTACCGCCGTGAGGGCGCGACCGGCCCCCACGCACCCGCCCCCCGCGACGCGTCCCAGGCCGTCCTAGGCCGTCCCGCTGATCCGCGGCAACGAAGTGACCCCGGCCCCTCCCGGCGCCGGCGCGGCGGCGGCGGCCACGCTTCCCTGCTCCATACCCTGCCGTGCATGCGCAGCCGCAGGCCGAGTCGACCGCAGCCGGTTGCTCACGGCCTCGTCCAGCGTCACCGGCCGCTGCATCTGCGCGGCCAGCCGCCCCGCCTCCTGACCGAGCCGTGCCACGTCCTCCCAGGGAAGCCGCACGACAAGGGAGATCTCCGCCTCACCGTCCGGCAGGGCCTGCATGGGAGGGAACCCCTGAGAAGCAACCCGCTCGTTCATCGCCTGATCCTCACGTCGCCTGAAACGTCACCTGAAGCTCATCGGTCACAAGGACATACGGACCCGCGCGTGCCGACGTTCACCAACGCGCCGCGCTTCGGCCGTCCCCTCCCTGGGCACTAGTCAGCTGTGGTCATCCCCGTCCATGACGTGAACCCGGTGCGTCGCACGCCGTATGTGACGTATGCGCTCATCGCCGCGAACGTCATCGTGTTCCTGTTCACGCCCGGCATAGCCGGCTCCGTGGCCGGCGGCAGCGATCTGGCGCAGCTGTGCCATCTGCAGGCCTTCACGGAGCACTACGCGGCCGTCCCCAGAGAGCTGATCCACCACCAGATGCCCCAGCTGGTCCCGACGGGCCAGGTGGGCGTCGGCCGGAACGGCCCCGGCTGTGTGGTCGGCCCGCCCTCCTACGACAAGTCGCCGCCGCTCTCCGTCTTCACGGCGATGTTCCTGCACGGCAGCTGGCTGCATCTGCTGGGCAACATGCTGTTCCTGCTGATCTTCGGCAACAACGTCGAGGACCGGATGGGCCACATCCGGTACTTCCTCTTCTACGTTGTCTGCGGCTACGCGGCCGGCTACGGCTTCGCGCTCCTCAACCCCACCTCGGGGGACCCGCTGATCGGCGCGTCCGGCGCGATCGCCGGCGTCCTGGGCGCCTATCTCGTCCTCTACCCGAAGGCCAGGGTCTGGGTACTGGTCCCGTTCCTGATCTTCCTGCCGCTGCGGCTGCCGGCCTGGCTGGTGCTGGGCTTCTGGTTCGTGCTCCAGGCCGTCTACTCGTCGGGCGAGGGCGTCTCCGACGCCGGGACCGTGGCGTACGCGGCGCACATCGTCGGCTTCCTGGTGGGCATGATGCTCGCCTGGCCCCTCAAGCCGGGCACGCCCCCGCCGCCGGAACCGCGCGGCCTGCTGTTCGGCAGGCGGGCCCGGCCCCGGCACACCTGGTAGCGGACCGGGTCAGCGCGCGCTCTCGGTGTGCACGAACTCGACGAGGCGGGTCAGCGCGTCCGGGTCGGTGGACGGCATCACGCCGTGGCCCAGGTTGAAGACGTGGCCCTCGAGACCGGCGGCCGCGTCGAGCACCTCGCGCGCCTTGGTCTCCACCACGTCCTTGCCGGCGAACAGGACGGTCGGGTCGAGGTTGCCCTGGAGCGCCTTGCCGGGGCCGACGCGGCGAGCGGCCTCGTCGAGCGGGACCCGGTAGTCGACGCCGACGACGTCCGCGCCGGCCTCGCCCATGAGGTTCAGCAGTTCGCCGGTGCCGACCCCGAAGTGGATGCGCGGGACGCCGTATCCGGCGACGGCGTCGAAGACCTTCGCGGACGCGGGGAGCACCGAGCGGCGGTAGTCGGCGGGGGCCAGCGCCCCGGCCCAGGAGTCGAAGAGCTGGACGGCGGAGGCGCCGGCCTCGATCTGCACCTTGAGGAACGCTGCCGTGATGTCGGCGAGGCGGTCGAGCAGGTCGGCCCAGAGCTCCGGGTCGCCGTACATCATCGCCTTGGCGTTCTCGTATGTGCGCGAGGGGCCGCCCTCGACGAGATAGCTCGCGAGGGTGAAGGGAGCGCCGGCGAAGCCGATCAGCGGGGTCGGGCCGAGCTCGGCGGTGAGCAGGCCGATGGCCTCGGTGACGTAGGAGACGTCCTCGGGGGCGAGGCCGCGGAGCTGGGCGAGGTCGGCGCGGGTGCGGATCGGGTGCGCGACGACCGGGCCGACGCCGGGCTTGATGTCGAGGTCGACGCCGATGGCCTTGAGGGGGACGACGATGTCGCTGTAGTAGACCGCCGCGTCCACGTTGTGCCGGCGGACGGGCTGGAGTGTGATCTCGGCGACCAGCTCGGGCCGCGTGCACGACTCCAGCATCGGGATGCCCTCGCGCACCTTGTGGTACTCCGGCAGCGAGCGCCCGGCCTGCCGCATGAACCACACGGGGGTGTGCGGCACGGGTTCACGCCTGCACGCCTTCAGGAAGGCACTGTCGTACGTCGCTGTCGGCTGCTGGCCCGCGGGGCTTCCGTTCGCACTCACGACGGCAAGTCTCCCACGCCCCCGAAGCCGGTGTGGCCGCGGCCCGTGCGGTGCCTCGCGTGGGGGCCTCCGGTGGGGCCTTAGGTGGTGTCTCTCCCTGCGCGAAGGCGTCATTCCCCTTACCCTTCCCCGCATGGCTGCGGCTCAGGGACGACTGTCGGACGGCGCTGGCGGGATGGGCGAGGAGAAGGGCACCGGGGAGGGCGAGGGACATACGGGGAGTACGGCGCCGCCGGCCTTCCAGGCCGCGGTCGAGGCGCTGCGCGGTGCAAGGCTGCGGCCGCAGGTCGAGGTGGAGCCGACGCCCGCACCGCAGCGTCTCGCCCCGTTCGCGTACGCCGTGGAGGCGGCGGTGGTCGACGGGGATCAGGACCTTGCCGACGGCCGTCTCGTACTGCTGCACGACCCGGCCGGGCACGACGCCTGGCGTGGGACGTTCCGGCTGGTCACGCTGGTGCGCGCGGAGCTCGAGCCGGAGATGGCGGCGGATCCGCTGCTGCCGGACGTCTGCTGGTCGTGGCTCACCGGCGCGCTCCAGGCGCGCGGCCTGTCGTACGGGGAGGCGAGCGGGACCGTCACCCGGGCGAGTTCGCACTACTTCGGCGGGCTGTCCGAGCGCCCCGCCGCCTCGCAGATCGAGATCCGGGCCTCCTGGACGCCCCGGGAGGGCCGCGCCGGGGTGCCGGACACCGCGGCGCACCTCGCCTCCTGGTGCGATCTGCTGGCGCAGGTAGCGGGACTGCCGCCGGCCGCCCCCGGCGACGCCTCGGTGGTCACGCTGCCGCAGCGCCGTGACCCGCAGGCGCGCTAGCCACCCCTGGTCCGCCATCGGCCGAGGACCCGTCCACCTGACCGGGGCCCGTCCACCCGAGTCCCGTCGACTCACCCTTCGTTGACCATCTCTTTGTCGATACGGCCACTTTCTGTCCCGTACGACAACGGCTCGAACCGATTCGATCTTCGGATGATCGATCGCGTGTCCGAATTGCACGTATTGTTACTCACCAGATCGTGATCATTCTCTAAAGGCGGACGGGTTTGGTGCCGAAGACGACTGTGACCTTGAAAGCACGGTTCGTCCCGGCTTCTTCCCCCACAAGCCGGCCCCGTCCCCACCCAGGAGGCCTGGTGTCCGTTCTCCTCGAGCAGCCCGCAAGCCTGGTCGCCTACCGCCCGAACAAGCCCACCGCCATGGTGGTCGTGGCCGACCCGCGCGTCCGCTCCACCGTCACCCGCCACCTGTGGGCACTCGGCGTGCGCGATGTCATCGAAGCCTCGTCCATCGCGGAGGCTCGTCCCCGCATCGGCAACCCCCGCGACATCTGCGTCGCCGACGTCCACCTCCCCGACGGCTCCGGCCTGACCCTCCTGTCGGAGACCCGCGCCGCGGGCTGGCCCAACGGCCTGGCCCTGTCCGCCGCCGACGACATCGGCGCGGTGCGCAACGCCCTGGCCGGCGGGGTCAAGGGCTACGTCGTCACCGGCACCCGCACCAACATCGGGCTTCCCACCCGACCGGGCGCCGCCCCCATCGGCTCCGCCGCCGCCCGTATGCACCGCCGCCCCCCGGGTTCCCCGAACCACCCGGGCGGCTACCGCGAACTCTCCGGCCGTGAGGTCGAGGTGCTCCGACTGGTCGCGGAGGGCCAGTCGAACAAGGCGATCGGCGTCTCGATGGGTCTGTCCGCCCTCACCGTCAAGAGCCACCTCGCCCGTATCGCCCGCAAGCTCGGAACGGGCGACCGCGCCGGGATGGTCGCCGTCGCCCTGCGGACCGGCATCATCCACTGACCGACTGTTCATCCCTCACTCCGCCGTTCACCGACGTGAACCGGATCGGCCGCTGGTCCGCTGTCACGTCGTACTCCGTCGTCCCCCGTTCGTGGACCTGATCTTTCACCGACCTGACTGGTTTACGACCCTCCGGCGCCCGTCGACGGAACGCTACCGGGACCCGGGCCCCCCCCCCCCACAAAAAACAAAAAAAG
>NZ_JBEOTA010000029.1:0-97245 GCF_040303265.1 Streptomyces sp. NPDC096040 | reverse complement strand
CGCAACTCCAGCGGGTACTTCCTCGGCGCAGGCATCCTCTGGTCTCCTCTCACGAGACCCATCTGACCCTCTGTCACCTCGCCCCGCATCTCGGGAACCTCATCTCGTCGCCGAACGGGAGGTTCGACTTGGGTACTCGTCCGCACAGAGCCTGGCCGGTCGCCGCACTTGTCGTGGGAGTTCTGAGTGCTTGCGATCCGGCGAGCATGGACCCCACGGACCCCGCCAACTTCAGTTCCGTCGCCTTCGTCAATGACACCGGCTCCCCAGCTGTCCTGTTCGAGTGCGGTGACAGCCGCGGACGTGACTGCCATGACATGAGCGGTCGACTCGCCCCCGGAGAACGCACCGACCAGCAGGTGTCCTGGGGGGAAGGTCTCGATCCCTGGCAAGTTCGCGACACGCAGGGGAAGATCGTCGGCTGGCTGATCGTGAGCACGCTGCGCCGTGAATCCGGAGCTGTCTACTACCTCGGCGATGCCGAGTCCGAGCCCGGCAAGAAGACGACTCCGCGCGTCTCGCCGCACCCCGACCCGACGCGGTAATTCGGTTCCCCTGGGACCCACCGGCCCGGCCGCACGCCGCCGACGAATGGCTACCTGAGGTGGTCGCCAGGGCGAACGTTGCCTGATGCGGCACTAGTCCGTAGCGAGACCTGTCTGATCCTTGGGACTGGCAGTCAGAACTACGCCGACCCTCGGTGGACGACGCGAATACCGGTGCGTCGGCGGCGGTCGCGTGCTGGGGCGCTCGGGCTAGCTTGCGGCAGCCCGTGACCGACCTCTATCGCAGGTCTATCGCAACGGCTGCTACCAACGACAAAGAGCGGGACCCAGTGAGACTGGTTCCCGCTCTTTTGCACTGGCATCCGCCCTGGTCAGCGCTTGATTTCTGCTGTTCCCAGGCGAGTGCCCCCGGCAGGATTCGAACCTGCGCACACGGCTCCGGAGGCCGTTGCTCTATCCCCTGAGCTACGGGGGCGTCTGGCGTTGAGCTGATTGCTCGCGGCGACGGGTAGAACACTACCAGCTCGCCCGGGGTGTTCATGAACGGGTTTCCTGGGGGTCGTTCCCCCGCAGGGGGCGGAAGTCGGGAAAACCCGGACGCGGTGGCCGGTCCGGACCTACTCTCGAGTTGTGCCAGGGGCGTCGGGCCGGGTGCTTGTTGTGGACGACAACAAGGTCATCCGGCAGCTGATCAGGGTCAATCTCGAACTGGAGGGTCTCGAGGTCGTGACCGCGGCCGATGGTGTCGAGTGTCTGGATGTCGTTCATCAGGTGCGGCCCGATGTGATCACCCTCGACGTCGTCATGCCCCGGCTCGACGGTCTGCGGACGGCCGCCCAGCTCCGTGCCGACCCCCGCACCCGCGACCTTCCCCTTGCCATCGTCAGCGCCTGCACCCAGTACGAGGTCGAGACCGGCCTTGACGTCGGCGTCGACGCCTTCCTCGCCAAGCCCTTCGAGCCCGCCGAACTCGTACGGTTGGTCAGGGAGTTGGTGGAGCGGCGGAGAGGGCCGGAGGGGCCGGAGGGGACGGAGGAGCGGGAGCGCGGGGGAGAGGGCGACGAGGTCGAGGTCGAGTTCTCCGGGGAGTGGGCCGGGGGTAACCGCGTCTACCCGTGAGTTCGAATCCCTTAGTTCGAATCCCTTAGACGGTGTGCGAGCGGTGGCCCTGCGGTCGCATCAACCCGTAGACCCGTAGACCCGTAGACCCGTAGACCCGTAGACCCGCAGACCGGTAAGCCGGTGCCCCCCACCGTCCACATCCCGGACCCCCTCCCAAACCGGCTCGCCTACCCGCCCCCCTCCTCCCCTACGCTTGACCCGTGACCCCCGTCGAGCTCTCCCGTACCGTGCTGCGCGCGGTGCGTCGTGCTGTTGATGAGGGGGAGCTGAGTGTGAGCGTGCCGGAGCGGGTCGTGGTCACGCCGCCAGGGCCCGGTGGGTGTGGGGACTACGCCACCAACATCGCGCTTCGGCTCGCCCGCCCGGCCGGGCAGCCGCCGATGCGTGTCGCCGAGATTCTGGTGCCCCATCTCGCGGATTCCGACGGTGTCGGTGACGTCGTCGTCACCGAGCCGGGGTTCCTCAACATCAGCCTCAGCCCCACCGTGTCACCCACCGCGACCCTGGTCGCCGAGATCCGTGCCCTCGGGTCCGGCTACGGCCACGGCGATGCCCTCGTCGGGCAGGTGGTCGCGTTGCGGGTGCCGTACGACGTCCGGGCCGTGGTCGTCGCGGACGCCGTCGTACGGATCGTCGCGACCCAGGGCGGCCGCGGTGAGGTCGATCACCGTGAGCCCGTCAGCCTCCGGCCCGTTCCGGCGCCCGAGGACCCCGCCCCGCTCGGGCTCGACGCCGCCCGGTGGGCCCTGCTGTATCCCGCCGCCCACGACCGGCCCCGGATCACCGCCGACCACCTGGTGCAGCGCGAGAGCAACCCGCTCTTCCGGGTGCGGTACGCCCACGCCCGGGCGCGAGCCGTCGGCCGTGGTGCCGGACGGCTCGGCTTCGGTGCCGAACCCGGCGACGTGCCCGGCGCCCCGGGCGCCCTCGTCGCCGCCCTCGCCGACTACCCCCGCATCCTCACCGCCGCGGCCACCCACCGCGCTCCCGACCGGCTCGCCCGGCATCTCGTCACCGTCGCCGATGCCGCCCTGCCGTTCCTGCCGACCGTGCTGCCTCAGGGCGAGGAGAAACCCTCGGCCGCCCACCGCGCCCGGCTCGCCCTCGCCGAAGCCACCGGGACGGTGCTGGCCGGCGGCCTGTCCCTGCTCGGCATCGACGCACCCGATCACCTCTGAAGAGAGCGCCAGAAGAGCAATGAGCCGTTCCGCACACCCCGCCGGGCCCCGGCACGCCGATGTCCTGCCCGAGGGGCACTACACCGCTCCGCCCAACGACCTGAACTCCCTCGACTCCAAGGTGTGGGCCCAGACCGTCACCCGTGACGCCGAGGGGGTCGTCACCGTCGGCGGTGTCGACGTGAAGGCCCTCGCCGAGCAGCACGGCACCCCCGCCTACATCCTCGACGAGACCGACTTCCGGGCCCGGGCGCAGGCCTGGCGCACCGCCTTCGGCCCGGACGCCGACGTGTTCTACGCCGGGAAGGCCTTCCTGTCGCGGGCCGTCGTGCGCTGGCTGCACGAGGAGGGGCTCAATCTTGATGTGTGCTCCGGGGGCGAGCTGGCCACCGCCCTCTCCGCCGGGATGCCCGCCGACCGCATCGCCTTCCACGGCAACAACAAGTCCACGGAGGAGATCGAGCGGGCCGTGCGCGCCGGTGTGGGGCGGATCGTGCTCGACTCCTTCCAGGAGATCGTGCGGGTCGCCCACGTCGCCACGTCCCTCGGCAAGCGGCAGCGCGTGCAGATTCGTATCACCGTCGGCGTCGAGGCGCATACGCACGAGTTCATCGCCACCGCCCACGAGGACCAGAAGTTCGGGATTCCGCTGGCCGGGGGGCAGGCCGCGGAGGCCGTACGGCGGGCGCTGCAGCTGGACGGGCTGGAGGTCATCGGCATCCACTCGCACATCGGGTCGCAGATCTTCGACATGTCGGGCTTCGAGGTCGCCGCGCACCGGGTCGTGGGGCTGCTGAAGGACATCCGTGACGAGCACGGTGTCGAGCTGCCCGAGATCGATCTGGGAGGTGGGCTCGGTATCGCCTACACCAGCGACGACGACCCCCGCGAACCCCACGAGATCGCCAAGGCACTCACCGAGATCGTCACCCGGGAGTGCGAGGCCGCCAGGCTGCGGACCCCGCGTATCTCCGTCGAGCCGGGGCGGGCCATCGTCGGGCCGACCGCCTTCACCCTCTACGAGGTCGGCACCATCAAGCCCCTCGACGGGCTGCGGACGTATGTCTCCGTCGACGGCGGTATGTCCGACAACATCCGGACCGCGTTGTACGACGCCGAGTACAGCGTCGCTCTGGTGTCGCGGACGAGTGACGCGGAGCCGATGCTCGCCCGTGTCGTCGGCAAGCACTGCGAGAGCGGGGACATCGTCGTGAAGGACGCGTTCCTGCCGGGCGACCTGGCACCCGGTGACCTGATCGCCGTACCGGCCACCGGTGCCTACTGCCGGTCCATGGCGAGCAACTACAACCATGTGCTCCGGCCGCCCGTCGTCGCGGTGCGCGACGGCGAGTCCCGGTTGATCGTCCGCCGGGAGACAGAGGAGGACCTGCTGCGTCTCGACGTCGGCTGAGCGGCACGGCACGGGGTGGAAGAACGGGGGCGCAGGGACGGGGTGGAAGATCTCCTGTCTGCCACCCTCACAAAATGAAATAGATGTCTCACGATCCGGACGAAGGGTAGAAACTCCCGTCCGGTGAGTGAGACTGGTCCAACCGTAGACGGTATGAGGAAACGAGGTCGGATGATGCGTACGCGTCCGCTGAAGGTGGCGCTGCTGGGCTGTGGGGTTGTCGGCTCAGAGGTGGCGCGCATCATGACGACGCACGCCGACGACCTCGCCCAGCGGATCGGCGCCCCGATCGAGCTGGCCGGTGTCGCCGTACGAAGGCCCTCCAAGGTGCGTGAGGGCATCGACCCGACTCTGGTCACCACGGACGCGACCGCCCTGGTCAAGCGGGGGGACATCGACGTCGTCGTCGAGGTCATCGGGGGCATCGAGCCCGCCCGCACCCTCATCACCACCGCCTTCGAGCACGGCGCCTCCGTCGTCTCCGCCAACAAGGCGCTGCTCGCCCAGGACGGCGCCGCCCTGCACGCGATCGCCGAGCAGAACGGCAAGGACCTCTACTACGAGGCCGCCGTCGCCGGTGCCATCCCGCTGATCCGGCCGCTGCGCGAGTCCCTCGCCGGCGACAAGGTCAACCGCGTGCTGGGGATCGTCAACGGGACCACCAACTTCATCCTCGACAAGATGGACTCCACGGGGGCCGGCTATCAGGAAGCCCTCGACGAGGCCACGGCCCTCGGGTACGCGGAAGCCGACCCGACCGCGGACGTCGAGGGCTTCGACGCCGCCGCCAAGGCCGCCATCCTCGCCGGGATCGCCTTCCACTCCCGGGTGCGCCTCGACGACGTCTACCGCGAGGGCATGACCGAGGTCACCGCCTCCGACTTCGCCTCCGCCAGGAACATGGGCTGCACCATCAAGCTGCTCGCCATCTGCGAGCGCGCCCGGGACGGCGGATCGGTGACGGCCCGTGTGCATCCCGCCATGATTCCGCTGACCCACCCGCTCGCCTCCGTGCGCGGCGCGTACAACGCCGTCTTCGTGGAGTCCGACGCGAGCGGACAGCTGATGTTCTACGGTCCCGGGGCCGGCGGCGCCCCGACCGCCTCCGCGGTCCTCGGCGACCTGGTCGCCGTCTGCCGCAACCGGCTCAGCGGGGCAACGGGGCCCGGCGAGTCGGCGTACGCCGCCCTGCCCGTGTCGCCGATGGGCGATGTCGTCACGCGCTACCACATCAGCCTCGACGTCGCCGACAAACCGGGTGTTCTCGCCCAGGTTGCCACCGTGTTCGCCGAGCACGGGGTTTCCATCGATACGGTTCGCCAGCAGGGCAAGGACGGCGAGGCCTCCCTTGTCGTCGTCACCCACCGCGCGTCCGACGCCTCCCTGTCCGGGACCGTCGAGGCGCTGCGCAAGCTCGACACCGTGCGGGGTGTCGCCAGCATCATGCGGGTTGAAGGAGAGTAACCAGCAATGACCCACCAGTGGCGCGGAATCATCGAGGAATACCGGGACCGGTTGCCGGTGTCCGACACCACGCCGGTCGTGACGCTCCGCGAGGGCGGCACGCCCCTCGTGCCCGCGCAGGTGCTCTCCGAGCGCACGGGGTGCGAGGTCCACCTGAAGGTGGAGGGTGCCAACCCCACCGGGTCCTTCAAGGACCGCGGTATGACCATGGCCATCACGCGGGCGAAGGAGGAGGGCGCGCAGGCCGTCATCTGTGCCTCCACCGGCAACACCTCCGCGAGCGCGGCCGCCTACGCCGTACGGGCCGGGATGGTCTGTGCCGTCCTCGTCCCGCAGGGCAAGATCGCGCTCGGCAAGATGGGCCAGGCGCTGGTGCACGGAGCCAAGATCCTCCAGGTCAACGGCAACTTCGACGACTGCCTCACCCTCGCCCGCTCGCTGAGCGACAACTACCCCGTGGCGCTGGTCAATTCGGTCAACCCGGTGCGCATCGAGGGCCAGAAGACCGCCGCCTTCGAGATCGTGGACATGCTCGGCGACGCGCCCGACATCCACGTCCTGCCGGTCGGCAACGCGGGCAACATCACCGCGTACTGGAAGGGGTACAAGGAGTACGCCGGTGACGGCGTCTCCACCAGGACGCCCCGGATGTGGGGGTTCCAGGCCTCCGGCAGTGCCCCGATCGTGCGCGGGGAGATCGTCAAGGACCCGTCGACCATCGCCACCGCGATCCGGATCGGCAACCCCGCCTCCTGGCAGTTCGCGCTCGCGGCCCGGGACGAGTCCGAGGGCCTCATCGACGAGGTGACGGACCGTGAGATCCTGCGCGCCTACCGGCTGTTGGCCGCGCAGGAGGGCGTCTTCGTGGAGCCCGCCTCCGCCGCCTCCGTCGCCGGTCTGCTCAAGGCCGCCGAGCAGGGCAAGGTCGACCCCGGTCAGCGGATCGTCTGCACCGTCACGGGCAACGGCCTGAAGGATCCCGACTGGGCCGTCGCCGGCGCTCCGCAGCCGGTCACCGTGCCCGTCGACGCTGCCGCCGCGGCCGAGCGGCTCGGGCTCGCCTAGAGGACCGCTGGAGCGTCGCTCGAGAACCGCACGAGCGGCGCTCGGGCAACATTCGGCCAACCCCCGCCGGGCAACCGGTGAACGGACTGTGGCGTCCTAAACGGGGGACTCCCTAAGGAAGGAGCACAGGGGGCTTACGACACGCATCGTGCGCCTCCTGTGCGCCCTATGTCGCCACAGAACCTTCCTTCGATAGGCTGTACCGAACCCGCCCGCTGCATATGCCTCCGCATATGGCGCGGTGCCGCGCCGCCTCCGCGGCCCGAGGTTCCCTCCCGTACCTATCGAGTGTCATTCGACCATCACGCAGCTCAAGGAGAGTCATCGAGCGATGGCCGGTCCAGCGTTCCGCGCCGCCGCCGTCCGGGTGCGCACCCCCGCCACCAGCGCCAACCTCGGTCCGGGCTTCGATGCCCTGGGCCTCGCGCTGGGGCTCTACGACGACGTCGTCGTCCGGGTGGCCGACTCCGGGCTGCACATCGACATCGCGGGTGAGGGCAGCGAAACGCTGCCGCGTGACGAGAGCCACCTCCTCGTACGCTCCCTGCGCACCGCCTTCGACCTGCTGGGCGGACAGCCCCGCGGCCTGGAGATCGTGTGCGCCAACCGCATCCCGCACGGTCGCGGCCTGGGCTCCTCCTCCGCCGCCATCTGCGCCGGCATCGTCGCCGCGCGTGCCGTGACCATAGGCGGCGAGGCCAGGCTCGACGACGCCGCGCTCCTCGAACTGGCCACCGAGATCGAGGGCCACCCCGACAACGTCGCGGCCTGTCTGCTGGGCGGCTTCACGCTCTCCTGGATGGAGTCCGGCGCAGCCCGCGCGATCAGGATGGAGCCCGCCGATTCCATCGTTCCGGTGGTTTTCGTGCCCGGGAAGCCGGTCCTCACGGAGACCGCGCGCGGACTGCTCCCGCGCACCGTGCCGCACGTCGACGCCGCCGCCAACGCGGGCCGTGCCGCGCTGCTCGTCGAGGCCCTCACCAGGCGCCCCGAGCTGCTGCTGCCCGCCACCGAGGACCGTCTGCACCAGGAGTACCGCGCCCCCGCCATGCCGGAGAGCGCCGCGCTGGTGGAGCGGTTGCGCGGCGACGGGATCCCGGCCGTGATCTCCGGTGCCGGACCCACCGTCATGGCGCTGGTCGATGCCGCCAGCGCCGACAAGGTAGAAGCCCTGGCCGGCTCGGACTGGGCCGCCAACCGGCTGAACCTCGACGTCCAGGGGGCGAGCGTGCTGCCGCTTGCGCCCTGACACTCGGTTGCCGGATTTGGAGAGGGGGAATGTTTGTTGGATCCGGTAGTGTTAATCTCAAGTCTGCACCCGACCCCACCATGGCGAGGTGCTTCGTGTCCCCGTCCGGGACAGACATTCTTCCGGGAGTCTCCCAAGCCACTCAGCGTTCCGTATGTCGTACCTGGGCAGTACGTCGTACGCGGGCACTGAGCGGGCCGCTGGGCACGCTCCGGAATTGGTGCTACCACGCCACGTGACACCGGGTGCCACGGCTGAGGAAGCGCCGTCACCAGAAATTCTCTCCGCCGCTTTGGCGGACCACCGCCCCGGCCCGGTCCACACAGCAAGGACCGCAGCCGGACAGCACAACCGGTCGCCGAGCCAGACAGGCCGACGTCCGCTCCAGGGAAGGACCCTTCGTGAGCGACACCACCGATCTGATGGGCGCACGTGTCGAGGAGACCGCTGCCGCGCCCGCCACGGACGCCTCCGCGCCTGCCACCGGTGCCGGCTCCCGGCGGCGCCGCGGTACCGGCCTCGAGGGCATGGTGCTGGCCGAACTTCAGCAGGTCGCATCCGGCCTCGGCATCAGGGGCACGGCGCGTATGCGCAAGAGCCAGCTGATCGAGGTCATCAAGGAGGCGCAGGCCGGCGGCGGAGCCGCCCCCAAGGCCGAGGCTGCCACCGAGACCAAGCCGAAGCGCCGGGCCACCTCCAAGGCCCGTACGGGCGACGAGGCCGCCGAGAAGAAGGCGGAGCAGCCCGTCGAGGCCCCCGCCGAGAAGGCCGTGGCCCAGCAGCAGATCGAGATTCCCGGCCAGCCCGCCAGCGACGACGCGCCGGCCGAGCGCCGCCGTCGCCGGGCCACCGCCGAGGCAGGCAGCCCCACCGCGAGCGGCGCGGAGACCGTCGTCGCCGAGGCGAAGACCGAGCCGAAGGCCGAGACGCCTGCCGCGCAGCCGCAGACGCAGCCGCAGGGCGACGCCGACGGTGAGGGGCGCGGCCGCCGTGACCGCCGTGAGCGCGGCCGGGACCGTGACCGACGTAACAAGGGCGACGAGCAGCAGGGCGGCGGCCAGGGCGGCCGTCAGGACCGTCAGGACCGGGATCGCCAGGACCGGGACCGCCAGCAGCAGCCGCAGCAGCAGGGCGGCGGCCGTCAGGACCGCAGCGCCGGCCCGCAGGACGACGACGACTTCGACGGTGGCCGCCGTGGCCGTCGCGGCCGCTACCGGGACCGTCGTGGCCGTCGTGGCCGTGACGAGATGGGTGCCGAGCCGCAGCTGGCCGACGACGACGTCCTGATCCCCGTCGCGGGCATCCTGGACATCCTCGACAACTACGCGTTCATCCGGACCTCCGGCTACCTGCCGGGCCCGAACGACGTGTACGTCTCCCTCGCCCAGGTCCGCAAGAACGGCCTGCGCAAGGGCGACCACGTCACCGGTGCGGTCCGTCAGCCGAAGGAGGGTGAGCGCCGCGAGAAGTTCAACGCGCTGGTCCGCCTCGACTCCGTCAACGGCATGGCGCCCGAACACGGCCGTGGCCGCCCGGAGTTCAACAAGCTGACCCCGCTCTACCCGCAGGACCGGCTCCGCCTGGAGACCGACCCCGGCGTGCTCACCACCCGCATCATCGACCTCGTGTCGCCGATCGGTAAGGGCCAGCGCGGTCTGATCGTGGCCCCGCCGAAGACCGGCAAGACCATGATCATGCAGGCGATCGCCAACGCGATCACCCACAACAACCCCGAGTGCCACCTGATGGTCGTCCTCGTCGACGAGCGTCCGGAAGAGGTCACCGACATGCAGCGGTCGGTCAAGGGCGAGGTCATCTCCTCGACCTTCGACCGTCCGGCCGAGGACCACACCACGGTCGCCGAGCTGGCCATCGAGCGCGCAAAGCGTCTCGTCGAGCTGGGTCACGACGTGGTCGTGCTGCTCGACTCGATCACGCGTCTGGGCCGTGCGTACAACCTGGCGGCGCCGGCCTCCGGCCGCATCCTGTCCGGTGGTGTCGACTCGACCGCCCTGTACCCGCCGAAGCGCTTCTTCGGTGCGGCCCGCAACATCGAGGACGGCGGCTCGCTGACCATCCTCGCCACCGCCCTGGTGGACACCGGGTCCCGCATGGACGAGGTGATCTTCGAGGAGTTCAAGGGCACCGGCAACGCGGAGCTCAAGCTCGACCGCAAGCTCGCCGACAAGCGCATCTTCCCCGCGGTGGACGTCGACGCGTCCGGCACCCGTAAGGAAGAGATCCTGCTCGCCCCCGACGAGCTCGCCATCGTCTGGAAGCTGCGCCGGGTGCTGCACGCCCTCGACCAGCAGCAGGCGGTGGAGCTGCTCCTCGACAAGATGAAGCAGACGAAGTCGAACGCCGAGTTCCTGATGCAGATTCAGAAGACGACGCCGACGCCGGGTAACGGCGACTGACCGTTCGGCCGCTGCCCTTGGGTAAGGACGGTCCCCCGCGATCGCGGGGGACCGTCCTTTTCCGTTTCTCTCCTCGGTGTACGATCTCGCCCTTCGGTCAATTGACCGAATCTCGAAATCCTGATCCCGAGGGGGGACTTAGGTGGGTACACCCACGTCCGGGAGCGGTCGGCACAGACGTCGGATACGGTTCGCGCTGCCCGTCGCAGCGGCCGGAATCGCCGCGGCCGTCACCGCCGCACTGATCTCGACCTCCGCCAGCGCGGCCACCCAGCCGACGCCCACGGTCAAGCCGTCCGTCAGCGCGCCGTCGCAGGCCACGCTGAAGCAGCGCGTCGCCGACGCGGTCGCCGTCGTCGACAGCAAGGCCACCACGACGAAGGCGTCGAGCATCGGCTCCGCGGTCTCGCCGAAGATCATCGGTGGCGGTACGACCACCATCTCCTCGGCGCCCTGGATGGCCCAGCTCTGGTACGACGACACAAAGGGCACCACCAGCACCAGCGATGACATCGGCTTCTTCTGCGGCGGCTCGGTCGTCTCGCCGACGAAGATCCTCACCGCCGCGCACTGCGTCAAGGACGAGAACGGCAAGGCCTACAACTGGGCGGCCTATGGCACAGTCATCACCGGCACCGCGAGCCTCCCCGACAGCACCGGTGTGCACGGCGGCAGCCTTACCGGCGTACTGCGGCAGTGGAACAACCCGTCGTACAGCCCGTCGGCCATCAACAACGACATCGCCGTGCTCACCCTGGCCGCCCCGGTCAAGGCCACGCCGATCAAGCGACGACCAACACCGACACGGCCTCCTACAAGGCCGGCACCAGCGCCAAGCTGTACGGCTGGGGCCGCACCAGTTCCACCTCGGACGACATCTCCGAGACGCTGAAGACGGCCACGCTGCCCGTCCAGTCCGACACCACCTGCACGAACGCCTACGGCAGCCTGTTCGTCAAGGGCCACATGGTCTGCGCCGGCAAGCCCGCCACCGGCTCCGACACCGGCACCACCTCCGCCTGCAACGGCGACTCAGGCGGCCCGCTGGTCGTGGGTGGCCGGATCGTCGGCGTCGTCTCCTGGGGCGTCGAGGACTGCGTGGAGAAGGGCGCCTACAGCGTCTTCTCGAAGGTCAGCACCTACGTCGGTGCCGCCTACGCGCAGATCGCCGACACCAACCTGAGCCTGTTCAACAGGCTCAACGACGGCAAGGCCGACCTGTTCGCCCGCAAGTCGTCGACCCACGTCGGCTACGAGCTGGACTCGAAGGGCACCTCGCTCGCCTCCCGTGCCTCCTGGGGCGACTGGTCCGGCGTCAATGTCATCCTGCAGGCCGACCTCAACCGCGACGGCTTCCAGGACCTCGTCTACCGGGTGGCGTCCACCGGTGACGTCTACTGGGACCACTTCGTGCTGAACAGCGCCCAGACCAGCGGCTCCTGGGCCACGAAGAAGATCTTCACCAACTGGAAGACCCGCAGGGCCACGGTCATCCCCGGGGACCTCACCGGCGACTACCTGCCCGACGTGCTCTCCGAGGACTCCGGCGGCACGCTGTGGCTGTACCCGGGCAAGGGCGACGGCACCTTCGCCGCCCGCGTGAAGGTCGGCACCGGCTGGAGCCAGTACAACCAGCTGCGCGGCGTCGGCGACTTCAACGGCGACGGCAAGGCCGACCTGCTGGCCCGCAGGAGCAGCGGCGGCGACCTCTACCTCTACAAGGGCACCGGCAAGTCCGGCACCGGCCTCTTCTCGGCCCGGGTGAAGGTCCGCTCCGCCTGGACCGGCTTCAACACCCTCGCCGCGGTCGGCGACATGACCGGTGACGGCAAGGCCGACCTGGTGGCTCGTACGACCGGCGGCACGCTGTACCTCTACCCGGGCACCGGCAAGGCGACCAGTGAGATCTTCGGCACAAGGAAGTCGCTCGGTACCGGTTTCCAGCAGTACGACATCTTCGGCTGAAACGCCTGGTGAGCGGGGTTCGGCCCCACTTGCCCGGTGACACGGTGTGCCCATCGCCCTACGCGGTGGGCACACTGCGTTGTGCAACCCTTTCCCGAGTTTCGCCGTCTGACCAGGTGGAGCGACGATGGTCCGGTACGTGCCGATGATCCTGGTACGCCGGGCCTGACCCTGAAAGCAGGGGGTAATCGAGCAGCCGTACGAGAACCGAGGAGCCCATGTCCGCCGAGAGCACGCCGGAGCCCGGTATACCCGAGGCCGGTCCGCAGGTCCCGGGTCGCCGGGGCAAGGGCCGCCGCCGCAAGGCCCCCCGCAGGGGCCACAGGGCGCTCCTCGTCACGGCCTGGACGGCCGCCGGCATCCTCGTCCTCGGTGGCACCGGCCTCGGCTACGTGTACTTCAAGCTCAACGGCAACCTCAGGACCGTCGACATCAACCAGGCGCTCGGCAGCAACCGGCCCACCAAGGTCGACAACGGCTCCGAGAACATCCTGGTCCTCGGCTCGGACACGCGTTCCGGTGCCAACAAGAAGCTCGGCGGCGGCGCGGACGACGGCAGCGCCCGCTCCGACACGGCGATGATCGTCCACGTGTACAAGGGCCACAAGAGGGCCAGCGTGGTCTCCATCCCCCGGGACACCCTGATCAACCGCCCCTCCTGCACGGACGCGAACGGTGTCGCGCACGACGCGGCGACCGACGTGATGTTCAACTCCGCGTACTCCACGGGAGGCGCGGCCTGCGCGGTCAAGACGGTCGAGTCCATCACGGGTGTCCGTATGGACCACTATCTGGAGGTCGACTTCTCCGGCTTCCAGAAGCTCATCGACGAGCTCGGCGGGGTCAAGGTCACCACGACCAAGAACATCGACGACCCGCAGAGCCACCTCGACCTCAAGGCCGGCACCCACACGCTCGACGGTGAGCAGGCGCTCGGCCTGGTCCGCACCCGGCACGGCGTCGGCGACGGCTCCGACCTGGGCCGTATCCAGCTCCAGCAGGCGTTCGTCAAGGCCCTGATCGACCAGGTCGAGCAGGTGGGCGTCTTCACCAGCCCCAAGAAGCTGTACGACCTGGCCGACACCGCGACGAAGACGGTCACCACCGACTCCGACCTGGGCTCGGTGAACTCCCTGGTCGACTTCGCGAACGGCCTGAAGTCCATCGGCTCCAAGAACATGCACATGGTCACGATGCCGGTCGAGTACGACCCGTCGAACCCGAACCGCGTGATCGTGGCCGAGGCCAAGGCCAAGCAGGTCTGGACGGCACTGAAGAACGACAGGCCGATCCCTGCGAGCGCCACGAAGGGGACGGCGACGGGGAAGGCCAAGGGGGTCGTGACGTCGTCCTGAGGGTGCCGACGAGTCGCGGCCGTATCGATTTGCGGCTCCGCCGCGTGGGCGCGACGAGCTCCCACGCACCCGCGGGGAATAGATCACCGGAGCCCCCGGTTTGGGCAGATGCGGCCAGCCCTGGCAGACTGGTACGTCGGCCCCGGTTCACGCCCCGCAGCCCGCGGTAGCGACCCGGTGCCCTCCCGAAATCTAGGAGACACCTTGAAGCGCGACATCCACCCCGAGTACGTCGAGACGCAGGTCAGCTGCACCTGTGGCGCGTCGTTCACCACCCGTAGCACCATCTCGTCCGGCACCATCCGGGCCGAGGTCTGCTCCGAGTGCCACCCGTTCTACACGGGCAAGCAGAAGATCCTCGACACCGGTGGCCGTGTGGCCCGCTTCGAGGCCCGCTTCGGCAAGGCTGCCGCCGGCTCCAAGAAGTAGCGAGCCCCATTTCGCCGGTCCATGGCCGTGTCCCTACGGGGGCACGCCCGGGACCGGCGTTTTTGGTCGCCCGCCTTCCCTTCCGTACGCAGTATCAGGAGCCCAAAATGTTCGAGGCCGTCGAGGAACTCGTCGTCGAGCACGCCGACCTGGAGAAGAAGCTCGCCGACCCGTCGGTCCACGCCGACCAGGCCAACGCGCGCAAGCTGAACAAGCGCTACGCCGAACTCACCCCGATCGTCGCCACGTACCGCTCCTGGAAGCAGACCGGCGACGACATCGAGACCGCGCGTGAACTGGCCGCCGACGACCCCGACTTCGCTGCCGAGGTCAAGGTGCTGGACAAGCAGCGCGAGGAGCTGACCGAGAAGCTGCGGCTGCTGCTCGTGCCCCGGGACCCGTCCGACGACAAGGACGTGATCCTGGAGATCAAGGCGGGTGCGGGCGGCGACGAGTCGGCGCTGTTCGCCGGCGACCTGCTGCGGATGTATCTGCGGTACGCCGAGCGCGTCGGCTGGAAGACCGAGATCATCGACTCCACCGAGTCCGAGCTGGGCGGCTACAAGGACGTCCAGGTCGCCGTGAAGACCAAGGGCGGCAACGGCGCGACCGAGCCCGGGCAGGGCGTCTGGGCGCGGATGAAGTACGAGGGTGGCGTGCACCGTGTGCAGCGCGTGCCCGCGACCGAGTCGCAGGGGCGGATCCACACGAGCGCGGCCGGCGTCCTCGTGACCCCCGAGGCCGAGGAGGTCGACGTCGAGATCAATCCGAACGACCTCCGGATCGACGTCTACCGGTCCTCAGGACCGGGCGGACAGTCCGTCAACACCACCGACTCCGCCGTGCGCATCACGCACCTGCCCACCGGAGTCGTCGCCTCCTGCCAGAACGAGAAGAGCCAACTGCAGAACAAGGAGCAGGCCTTGCGTATCCTGCGCTCCAGGCTGCTCGCCGCGGCACAGGAGGAGGCGGAGAAGGAAGCCGCCGACGCCCGCCGCAGCCAGGTCCGCACCGTCGACCGCTCCGAGAAGATCCGCACGTACAACTTCCCGGAGAATCGCATCTCGGACCACCGGGTCGGCTTCAAGGCGTACAACTTGGACCAGGTCCTGGACGGCGAGCTCGACGCGGTGATCCAGGCCTGCGTCGACGCGGACTCGGCCGCCAAGCTCGCGGCCGCGTAGGGGTGTCTCGTGGGTCCGGGCGGAGGAGAGATGCAGAACCTGATTAGCTGAGCTGCGCGTGCCAGGGCCCGCGACCCCGGCCGGACCCATGGACACCCGCTACGGCATGGACGACTGAGTACGACACGGAGGACCAGCGTGAACCTGCTGCTCGCCGAGGTGGCCCAGGCCACCCAGCGGCTGGCCGACGCCGGCGTGCCCTCGCCACGCAACGACGCGGAGGAGCTCGCCGCGTTCGTGCACGGCGTGAAGCGGGGCGCGCTGCACTCCGTCAAGGACTCCGACTTCGACGCCCGCTACTGGGAGGTCATCGCCCGGCGGGAGCAGCGCGAGCCGCTCCAGCACATCACCGGGCGGGCCTACTTCCGCTACCTCGAACTCCAGGTGGGGCCGGGCGTCTTCGTACCGCGCCCGGAGACCGAGTCCGTCGTCGGCTGGGCCATAGACGCCGTGCGCGCCATGGACGTGGTCGAGCCGTGCATCGTCGATCTGTGCACCGGCTCCGGCGCCATCGCGCTCGCCCTCGCCCAGGAGGTCCCGCGCTCGCGCGTGCACGCCGTGGAGCTGTCCGAGGAGGCGCTCCAGTGGACCCGTAAGAACGTGGCGGGCTCCCGGGTCGACCTGCGCCAGGGAGACGCCCTGGACGCCTTCCACGACCTCGACGGCCATGTCGACCTGGTCATCTCCAACCCGCCGTACATCCCGCTCACCGAGTGGGAGTACGTCGCCCCCGAGGCGCGCGACTACGACCCGGAACTGGCCCTGTTCTCCGGCGAGGACGGTCTCGACCTCATCCGGGGCATCGAACGCACCGCGCACCGGCTGCTGCGCCCCGGCGGTGTCGTCGTCATCGAGCACGCCGACACCCAGGGTGGCCAGGTGCCGTGGATCTTCACCGAGGAGCGGGGCTGGGCCGACGCGGCCGACCACCCGGACCTCAACAAGCGCCCCCGCTTCGCGACAGCCCGCAAGGCGCTGCCGTGAGCACCCCCCAGACCCTTTCCCGGAGGCCCGGGAAGCCCGGGAAGCCCGACGAGGCCGGGAAGTCCCGGAAGTACGTGTACTTCGTGTACGAGGAGGCCCGCTAGACATGGCACGGCGATACGACACCAACGACGCGACCGACCGCGTGACGGGTCTGCGTGAGGCCGCGTCCGCCGTCCGCCGGGGCGAACTGGTGGTGCTGCCCACGGACACGGTGTACGGCATCGGCGCCGACGCGTTCACCGCTGAGGCGGTCTCCGACCTGCTCGACGCCAAGGGCCGGGGCCGCAACATGCCCACCCCTGTGCTGATCGGGTCCCCGAACACGCTCCACGGTCTGGTCACCGACTTCTCCGAGCTGGCCTGGGAGCTGGTCGACGCGTTCTGGCCGGGCGCCCTCACCCTGGTCGCCAAGCACCAGCCGTCCCTGCAGTGGGACCTCGGTGACACCCGGGGCACGGTCGCCGTGCGCATGCCATTGCACCCGGTCGCCATCGAGCTGCTCACCGAGGTCGGCCCGATGGCCGTCTCCTCCGCCAACCTCACCGGCCACCCGTCCCCGGAGACCTGTGCCGCCGCGCAGGAGATGCTCGGCGACTCCGTCTCCGTGTACCTCGACGGCGGTCCGACCCCGGGGAACGTGCCCTCGTCGATCGTCGACGTCAGCCGGGAGGTGCCGGTGCTGCTGCGCGCGGGCGCGATCTCGGCCGAAGAGCTGCGCAAGGTCGTACCCGACCTCGAGGTGGCGAATTGACAGCCCCTGACGCGGGGCGTGGCATAGGCAACGGGGAGCGCGCGGCGGAGATCACGACCACGTTCGTGGGGCTCCCGCGCGACAGCTTCCGCATCCTCCACGTCAGCACCGGAAACGTGTGCCGCTCGCCGATCACCGAGCGGCTGACCCGCCATCTCGTGACGGACCGGCTCGGCACCTTTCTCGGCGGCGGGCTGATCGTGGAGAGCGCGGGCACCTGGGGCCACGAGGGCGCGCCCATGGAGGCCAACGCGGAGGCCGTCCTCGCCGACTACGGCGCGGACGCCACCGGGTTCGTCGGGCGTGAGCTGCTCGACGAGCACGTCATCCGCGCCGACCTGGTCCTGACCGCGACCCGTGACCACCGCGCCCAGGTCATCTCCATGGGCCACTCGGCGGGCCTGCGCACCTTCACGCTGAAGGAGTTCACCCGCCTGGTCCGCGCGATCGACCCGGCGACGCTGCCGCCGCTCACGGACGGCGTGGTCACCCGCGCCCGCGCGCTGGTCCGTGCGGCGGCCGCGCTGCGCGGATGGCTGCTGGCCCCCACGGCGGAGGCGGACGAGGTCTACGACCCGTACGGCGCCCCGCTGCCGTTCTTCCGCTCCGTCGGCGACGAGATACACGAGGCACTGGACCCGGTGGTCACGGCGCTGACGGGCGTGCCGGCGCGGATGTAGCCCGAGGCGCCGTACACATCGCGCGTCCCCTCTGCCCCCGGCCTACATTGGATTTACGTCACCGTCGATCGCCCGGAGCCCGTCATGTCGGTCAGCCCTACCCTCGTCGAGGCCGACCCGTTGCGGCGGCAGGATCCGGAGCTGGCGGAGATCCTGCTGGGGGAGCTGGCGCGGCAGTCGACGTCGTTGCAGCTGATCGCCGCCGAGAACTTCACCTCCCCGGCCGTGCTGGCCGCCCTCGGCTCGCCGCTCGCCAACAAGTACGCCGAGGGGTATCCGGGCGCCCGGCACCACGGCGGCTGCGAGATCGTGGACGTCGCCGAGCGGCTCGCCGTCGACCGCGCCAAGGCCCTGTTCGGCGCCGCGCACGCGAATGTGCAGTGCCATTCCGGGTCGTCCGCGGTACTGGCCGCCTATGCCGCCCTGCTGCGCCCCGGTGACACCGTGCTCGCCCTCGGCCTGCCCTACGGCGGTCACCTCACGCACGGCTCGCCGGCCAACTTCTCCGGCCGCTGGTTCGACTTCGTCGGGTACGGCGTCGACGCGGAGAGCGGGCTGATCGACCACGACCAGGTGCGGGCGCTGGCCCGCGGCCGTCGGCCCAAGGCGATCGTGTGCGGGTCCATCGCGTATCCCCGGCACATCGACTACTCCTTCTTCCGCGAGGTCGCCGACGAGGTGGGCGCGTATCTGATCGCCGACGCCGCCCACCCCATCGGGCTGGTCGCCGGGGGAGCGGCGCCGAACCCGGTGCCGTACGCCGACGTCGTGTGCGCGACCACGCACAAGGTGCTGCGCGGACCGCGCGGCGGGATGCTTCTGTGCGGTTCGCCCGAGCTGGCCGAGCGTCTCGACCGGGCCGTGTTCCCTTTCACACAGGGCGGCGCACAGATGCACACCATCGCCGCCAAGGCGGTCGCGTTCGGAGAGGCGGCAACTCCGGCGTTCACCGCGTACGCCCATCAGGTGGTCGCCAATGCGAGGGTTCTCGCGGCCGGCCTGGCCGAGCAGGGGCTGGTGGTCACGACGGGTGGCACGGACACCCATCTGATCACCGCCGACCCCGCCCCGCTCGGCGTCGACGGGCGCACCGCCCGGGGCCGGCTCGTCGCCGCCGGGATCGTCCTGGACAGCTGCGCCCTGCCGCACGGTGATGCGCGCGGCCTGCGTCTGGGCACCGCCGCCGTGACCACACAGGGCATGGGCGAGGCGGAGATGACCCGGATCGCGGCTTTGCTGGCGGGCGTGCTGCGCGGTACGGCGGACGCGGGGAGGGTGCGTGACGAGGTGCGCGAGCTCACCGGTAGATTTCCGCCGTACCCCGGTTGAGACGGGGTAGGCGCAGCGTCGTACCGCCGTTGTAAACCCGGCTCACAGCCGCGCGTGCAACCATCGTCGCTACCCGGAAGTCCCCATACATATGCGACCGTCGCTAGGGTGTGGGGCTGTGATGGCCAGCGAGACCTGTGGGGAAGCCTGTGCGTGAATACCTGCTGACGCTCTGCATCACGGCCGCGGTGACGTATCTGCTGACAGGGCCGGTGCGGAAGTTCGCGATCGTGGCCGGGGCCATGCCGGAGATCCGGGCCCGTGACGTGCACCGGGAGCCCACTCCGCGGCTCGGCGGGATCGCGATGTTCTTCGGGCTGTGCGCGGGTCTGCTGGTCGCCGACCACCTGACCAACCTCAACGAGGTCTTCGAGAAGTCGAACGAGCCGCGGGCGCTGCTCTCCGGTGCCGCACTGATCTGGCTGATCGGTGTGCTCGACGACAAGTTCGAGATCGACGCCCTGATCAAGCTGGGCGGTCAGATGATCGCCGCGGGCGTCATGGTCATGCAGGGTCTGACGATCCTGTGGCTGCCCATCCCGGGCGTCGGCACGGTGGCCCTGACCCCGTGGCAGGGCACCCTGCTGACGGTGGCGCTCGTGGTCATCACCATCAACGCGGTCAACTTCGTCGACGGCCTGGACGGCCTGGCCTCCGGCATGGTGTGCATCGCGGCCGCGGCGTTCTTCATGTACGCCTACCGGATCTGGTACTCGTACGGCATCGAGGCCGCCGCCCCGGCCACGCTGTTCTCGGCGATCCTCATGGGCATGTGCCTCGGCTTCCTGCCGCACAACATCCACCCGGCGCGGATCTTCATGGGCGACTCCGGCTCGATGCTGATCGGCCTGGTGCTGGCCGCCGGTGCGATCTCGATCACGGGCCAGCTGGACCCGGACGTGATGAACCTGTTCGCCGGCTCCGAGCGCAACACCGTGCACCAGATGGTCCCGGTCTACATCCCGCTGCTGCTGCCGCTGACCATCATCGCGGTGCCGGCCGCGGACCTGGTGCTGGCGATCGTGCGGCGCACCTGGCGCGGCCAGTCGCCGTTCGCCGCCGACCGGGGACATCTTCACCACCGGCTCCTGGAGATCGGCCACTCGCACAGCCGGGCCGTGCTGATCATGTACTTCTGGTCGGCGCTGATCGCCTTCGGGGCGCTGGCCTACTCGGTGAACTCCGCGTCCATGTGGATCGTGCTCGGGGTGGTATTCCTCAGCGCGATCGGCCTGGGGCTGCTTCTGCTGCCGCGGTTCACCCCGCGGGTGCCGGCGTGGGCCCAGGGGTTCGTGCCGCCGCGCTACCGGCGCCGTGAGCCCGTCCCGGAGGCCGCCGAGCCGACCGCCGCAACTGCCCAGGCGGCCACCCCCGTTGTGCCGGAGAAGGCCGGGGAACCGTGCGACGGGCACCGCCCCGCGGTGACCGCCGGCGTGGCCCGGGTCAACGGCGCGACGGCAATCGGCCCCCGTTCGCGCATCCTCGACCGGCACACTTCCGAGACCTCGCACTGACCCTTGCAAGGTAAGAATCTGACTAGAGCATTGCCAAGTCGTGGGGTAGCAAAGACCCCTAATACCAGACAGAACGGCTCGGTTTTCGCTCAGACGGGCCGGTTCACTCTCATGTGTGACAGCGAGCACACCTAGCAGGTAAAGACCTCATCAAATAGTTTGTGATACGGTTCACGAGAACCCCGGACAGAGCCGAAGGACCCAAGTGCGATGGTCCATTGGCGTGAGGTCTTCGACCCTCCGACCGGGACTACGCTCGTCCATGACGACACCCTGCCCCCTGCGAAAGCGGAGTTGCCGCCATGCCGTCCAATGACGCCCGGATCCTGGCCCAGGCCGCCGTACCCACGGCCGCCGTCGGCGTGCTCGCCGCTGTAGTCAGTGGGGTGGTCGCGGGCGGCAAGGGGGCGATCGGGGCGGTTGTCGCGACGATGGTGGTGATCCTCTTCATGGGGATCGGCCTCTATGTTCTGCAGCGCACTGCCAAATCGCTTCCGCATCTGTTCCAGGCCATGGGGCTCATGCTCTACACCGCGCAGTTGCTGTTGCTGTTCGTCTTCGTCGCGGCCTTCAAGGACACGACGCTGTTCAACCCCCGGGCGTTCGCCATCGCGCTCGTGGCGTGCACCCTGACGTGGATCGCCGCCCAGGCGCGCGCCCAGATGAAGGCCAAGATCCTCTACGTCGAGCCCGAGAAGACCGGGCAGCCGTCGTGAGAGGTAGGCCCGGGATAAAGGCGCACGAGAGATGCTGCTATCGTCCGGTGCCAACTGCGGCATCGCGGGCGCGGGCATCTGAGCTGACGCCTGCTCATTCGCGAGGCGAGATGCCCCCCAGCCGCCCCCACATCCGTAACACCAGTCCCGTGCCGAACCGCGGCCGCGCGCCGCGCCGACACAACGAGGTTGCCGTACCTATGCGCCACGCTGAAGGAGCCCGCGGTGAGTGCTGACCCGACGCAGGTGCTCGCCTTCGAGACCGACTGCCACATCTTCGACGGCTGTGGCTTCCCGGCTCCCGGCCTGCACTCGTTCCTGTTCAAGCCCCTGTGGGGTGACGCCAACAGCAACCTGTACTTCAACAAGACGATGCTGCTGGCGCTGCTCGGCACGGTCATCATCGTCGGCTTCTTCTGGGCCGCCTTCCGCAGGCCGAAGGTCGTCCCCGGCAAGCTTCAGATGGTCGCCGAGGCCGGCTACGACTTCATCCGGCGCGGCGTCGTCTACGAGACGATCGGCAAGAAGGAAGGCGAGAAGTACGTACCGCTCGTCGTCTCGCTCTTCTTCTTCGTCTGGATGATGAACCTCTGGTCGGTCATCCCGGTCGCCCAGTTCCCGGTGACGGCGATCATCTCGTACCCGCTCGTTCTGGCCCTCATCGTCTACGTGCTCTGGGTCTCGCTGACCTTCAAGCGCCACGGCTTCGTCGGCTTCTTCAAGAACGTCACCGGCTACGACAAGTCGCTCGGCGCGGTGCTGCCCCTCGCGATGGTCATCGAGTTCTTCTCGAACCTGCTCGTGCGGCCCTTCACCCACGCCGTGCGACTCTTCGCGAACATGTTCGCCGGTCACACCCTGCTGCTGCTCTTCACGATCGCCAGCTGGTACCTGCTGAACGGCATCGGAATCGCCTACGCCGGTGTCTCGTTCATCATGACCCTCGTGATGACGGTCTTCGAGCTCTTCATCCAGGCACTGCAGGCCTACGTCTTCGTTCTCCTGACGTGCACCTACATTCAGGGCGCCCTCGCCGAGAACCACTGAGCGTCGCCCCACCCACCCCCTGATCGTCCGGTGGCCAACCCCCACCGGTCCGTAAAGAAGAAGGAAGAATCGGCATGTCCGCTCTGCAGACCCTTGCTGCCGCCGGCGTCCACGGCTCCCTCGGCTCCATCGGCTACGGCCTCGCGGCCATCGGTCCCGGCGTCGGCGTCGGCATCATCTTCGGTAACGGCACCCAGGCCCTGGCCCGTCAGCCCGAGGCCGCCGGTCTGATCCGCGCCAACCAGATCCTCGGCTTCGCCTTCTGTGAGGCGCTCGCCCTGATCGGCCTGGTCATGCCGTTCGTCTACGGCACCTGATCCCCCGATCAGCGATAGCCCCCTAGACGAAAGGCACTGACATGAGCCAGCTGCTCATCACGGCGGCCGAGAGCGGGGAAAACCCCCTCATCCCGCCGATCCCCGAGCTCGTCATCGGCCTGCTCGCCTTCGTCATCGTCTTCGGCTTCCTCGCCAAGAAGCTCCTTCCGAACATCAACAAGGTTCTGGAGCAGCGCCGCGAGGCGATCGAGGGCGGTATCGAGAAGGCCGAGGCCGCGCAGACCGAGGCCCAGAGCGTCCTTGAGCAGTACAAGGCGCAGCTGGCCGAGGCCCGGCACGAGGCCGCGCGCCTGCGCCAGGAGGCTCAGGAGCAGGGCGCCGCGCTCATCGCCGAGATGCGTGCCGAGGGCCAGCGGCAGCGTGAGGAGATCATCGCCGCCGGTCACGCCCAGATCGAGGCCGACCGCAGGGCCGCCGCGCAGGCGCTGCGTCAGGACGTGGGCCACCTGGCCACCGACCTGGCCGGCAAGCTCGTCGGCGAGTCCCTGGAGGACCACGCCCGGCAGAGCCGCGTGATCGACCGCTTCCTCGACGAGCTTGAGGAGAAGGCCGAGGCGGCTCGATGACTGCGCACGGAGCGAGCCGCGAGGCACTGGCAGCCGCACGTGAGCGTCTCGACGCGCTGACGGACTCCACGTCCGTGGACGCGACGCGGCTCGCGGACGAGCTGGCGGCCGTCACCGCGCTGCTCGACCGCGAGGGAGCCCTGCGCCGGGTCCTCACCGACCCGGCGCAGTCCGGCGAGGCCAAGGCCGAGCTGGTCCGGCGCCTGATCGGCGGCCAGGTCGGCGAGGCCACCGCCGACGTGCTCTCCGGCATGGTCCGCTCCCGCTGGTCGCAGCCCCGCGACCTGGTGGACGCGCTGGAAGAGCTGGCGAACATCGCCGACCTGACGGCCGCGGAGAAGTCCGGCACGCTGGACGACGTCGAGGACGAGCTGTTCCGGTTCGGCCGGATCGTCTCCTCGAACACCGAGCTGCGCGCCGCGCTCACCGACCGCAAGGCGAGCGCCGCAGCCAAGACCGAGCTGCTGCACCGGCTGCTCGGCGGCCGTGCCAAGCCGGTCACCGAGCGTCTGGTCACGCGCCTTGTGACCGCGCCGCGGGGACGTAGCCTGGAAGCGGGCCTCGACGCCCTCTCCAAGCTCGCCGCGGAGCGCCGCAACCGCGTCGTCGCCGTCGTCACCTCGGCGGTTCCGCTGAGCGAGCCGCAGAAGCAGCGCCTGGGCGCCGCCCTCGCGAAGCTCTACGGCCGCAAGATGCACCTCAACCTCGACGTCGACCCCGCGGTCGTCGGCGGGATCCGGGTGCAGGTCGGTGACGAGGTCATCAACGGTTCGATCGCGGACCGGCTGGAGGACGCGGCCCGCCGCATGGCGAGCTAGCACCTCGGTAGTCGAGAACAAGCAGTACGTACTTACGACGGCCCGGGTTGGGCCGTACATGAAGAATCCTGGGGGTCGCCCCCAGACCCCCCAAGTGAAACTTCGGGCCCAACAAGGAGAGCAGGGAACCCAGATGGCGGAGCTCACGATCCGGCCGGAGGAGATCCGGGACGCGCTGGAGAACTTCGTCCAGTCGTACAAGCCGGACGCGGCCTCGCGCGAGGAGGTCGGTACGGTCACCCTTGCCGGCGACGGCATCGCGAAGGTCGAGGGCCTGCCCTCGGCCATGGCCAACGAACTGCTGAAGTTCGAGGACGGCACCCTCGGCCTCGCGCTCAACCTGGAAGAGCGCGAGATCGGCTGCGTCGTCCTCGGTGAGTTCAGCGGCATCGAGGAGGGGCAGCCGGTGCACCGCACCGGTGAGGTCCTCTCCGTCGCGGTCGGCGAGGGCTACCTCGGCCGCGTCGTCGACCCGCTCGGCAACCCGATCGACGGCCTCGGCGAGATCGAGACCGACGGCCGCCGCGCCCTCGAACTGCAGGCTCCCACGGTCATGCAGCGCAAGTCGGTGCACGAGCCGATGGAGACCGGCTACAAGGCCGTCGACGCCATGACCCCGGTCGGCCGCGGCCAGCGTCAGCTGATCATCGGCGACCGCCAGACCGGCAAGACCGCCCTGGCCGTCGACACCATCATCAACCAGCGCGACAACTGGCGCTCGGGCGACCCGAAGAAGCAGGTCCGCTGCATCTACGTCGCCATCGGCCAGAAGGGCTCGACCATCGCGTCGGTCCGCCGCTCGCTGGAGGAGAACGGCGCGCTGGAGTACACCACCATCGTCGCCGCCCCGGCGTCCGACCCGGCCGGCTTCAAGTACCTGGCGCCGTACACCGGTTCGGCCATCGGCCAGCACTGGATGTACGCCGGCAAGCACGTCCTGATCATCTTCGACGACCTGTCGAAGCAGGCCGACGCCTACCGCGCCGTGTCGCTGCTGCTGCGCCGCCCGCCGGGCCGTGAGGCCTACCCGGGTGACGTCTTCTACCTGCACTCCCGTCTCCTTGAGCGTTGCGCCAAGCTCTCCGACGACATGGGAGCGGGCTCGATGACCGGTCTGCCGATCGTCGAGACCAAGGCCAACGACGTCTCGGCGTTCATCCCGACCAACGTCATCTCCATCACCGACGGCCAGTGCTTCCTGGAGTCGGACCTGTTCAACGCCGGTCAGCGCCCCGCGCTGAACGTCGGTATCTCCGTCTCCCGAGTCGGTGGTTCCGCGCAGCACAAGGCGATGAAGCAGGTCTCCGGCCGTCTTCGCGTGGACCTCGCCCAGTTCCGTGAGCTGGAGGCGTTCGCCGCCTTCGGTTCCGACCTGGACGCCGCGTCGAAGTCGCAGCTGGAGCGCGGACAGCGCATGGTCGAGCTGCTCAAGCAGGACCAGTACCAGCCGATGTCCACCGAGGACCAGGTCGTCTCGGTCTGGGCCGGCACCACCGGCAAGATGGACGACGTTCCGGTCGCCGACATCCGCCGCTTCGAGCGCGAGCTCCTCGACTACCTGCACCGCAAGGAGTCGGGCCTGCTCGCCTCCATCCGCGAGGGCGGCAAGATGTCCGACGACACCCTGACGGCCATCGCGGACGCCATCGCCGAGTTCAAGAAGCAGTTCGAGACCTCGGACGGCAGGCTGCTCGGCGAGGACACTCCTGCCGCTGCCGCCAAGTGACGTAAGGAAGGGACCTGACTCATGGGAGCTCAGCTCCGGGTCTACAAGCGTCGCATCCGATCCGTCAGCGCGACCAAGAAGATCACCAAGGCGATGGAGATGATCGCCGCCTCGCGCGTCGTCAAGGCGCAGCGCAAGGTGGCGGCCTCCACGCCGTACGCGACCGAGCTCACCCGCGCGGTCACGGCGGTCGGTACGGGTTCGAACACCAAGCACCCGCTCACCACGGAGGCGGAGAACCCGGCCCGCGCCGCGGTTCTGCTCCTCACGAGCGACCGCGGTCTGGCCGGTGCCTTCAACTCCAACGCCATCAAGGCGGCGGAGCAGCTGACCGAGCGCCTGGAGCGCGAGGGCAAGGAGGTCGACACGTACATCGTCGGCCGCCGCGGTGTCGCCCACTACAACTTCCGTGAGCGCAAGATCTCGGAATCGTTCACGGGCTTCACCGACGAGCCGTCGTACGCGGACGCCAAGAAGGTCGCGGCGCCCCTGATCGAGGCCATCGAGACGCCGACCGAGGACGGCGGTGTGGATGAACTCCACATCGTCTACACCGAGTTCGTGTCGATGATGACCCAGACCGCACTCGACGCCCGGCTGCTGCCGCTGCGTCTCGAAGAGGTGGCCGAGGAGAAGCCCCAGGGCGAGATCCTCCCGCTGTACGACTTCGAGCCCTCGGCGGAGGACGTCCTCGACGCCCTGCTGCCGCGCTATGTGGAGAGCCGTATCTACAACGCGCTGCTCCAGTCGGCCGCTTCGAAGCACGCCGCCACGCGGCGCGCGATGAAGTCGGCCACCGACAACGCGGGAGATCTGATCAACACGCTCTCCCGGCTTGCCAACGCGGCCCGCCAGGCCGAAATCACCCAGGAAATCAGCGAGATCGTCGGTGGCGCCAGTGCCCTGGCCGACGCGACCGCGGGGAGTGACCGATAAATGACCACCACTGTTGAGACCGCGACGGCTACGGGCCGCGTCGCCCGGGTCATCGGCCCGGTCGTCGACGTGGAGTTCCCCGTCGACGCGATGCCGGAGATCTACAACGCCCTGCACGTCGAGGTGGCCGACCCGGCCAAGGACGGCGAGCGGAAGACGCTGACCCTGGAGGTCGCCCAGCACCTGGGTGACGGCCTGGTCCGCACCATCTCCATGCAGCCCACCGACGGTCTGGTCCGCCAGGCCCAGGTGACCGACACCGGCTCCGCCATCTCGGTCCCGGTCGGCGACTTCACCAAGGGTAAGGTGTTCAACACCCTCGGTGAGGTGCTCAACGTCGACGAGCAGTACGACGGCGAGCGCTGGCCGATCCACCGCAAGGCCCCGAACTTCGACGAGCTCGAGTCGAAGACCGAGATGTTCGAGACCGGCGTCAAGGTCATCGACCTGCTCACCCCGTACGTCAAGGGTGGCAAGATCGGTCTGTTCGGCGGTGCCGGCGTCGGCAAGACGGTGCTCATCCAGGAGATGATCTACCGTGTCGCCAACAACCACGACGGTGTCTCCGTGTTCGCCGGTGTCGGTGAGCGCACCCGTGAGGGCAACGACCTCATCGAGGAGATGACCGACTCGGGCGTCATCGACAAGACCGCCCTGGTCTTCGGTCAGATGGACGAGCCCCCGGGCACCCGTCTGCGCGTCGCGCTGGCCGGCCTCACCATGGCCGAGTACTTCCGTGACGTCCAGAAGCAGGACGTGCTGTTCTTCATCGACAACATCTTCCGCTTCACGCAGGCCGGTTCCGAGGTCTCCACCCTGCTCGGCCGCATGCCGTCCGCGGTGGGCTACCAGCCGAACCTGGCCGACGAGATGGGTCTCCTCCAGGAGCGCATCACCTCGACCCGCGGTCACTCGATCACCTCGATGCAGGCGATCTACGTCCCCGCGGACGACCTGACCGACCCGGCCCCGGCCACCACCTTCGCCCACCTCGACGCGACGACGGTGCTCTCCCGTCCGATCTCGGAGAAGGGCATCTACCCGGCCGTGGACCCGCTGGACTCCACGTCCCGGATCCTGGACCCGCGCTACATCGCCGCGGACCACTACAACGCGGCCATGCGCGTGAAGACGATCCTGCAGAAGTACAAGGACCTGCAGGACATCATCGCGATCCTCGGTATCGACGAGCTCGGCGAGGAGGACAAGCTCGTCGTCCACCGTGCCCGTCGCGTGGAGCGCTTCCTGTCCCAGAACACCCACGTCGCCAAGCAGTTCACCGGCGTGGACGGCTCGGACGTGCCGCTCGACGAGTCGATCGCCGCGTTCAACGCGATCTGCGACGGCGAGTACGACCACTTCCCCGAGCAGGCGTTCTTCATGTGCGGTGGTCTCGAGGACCTGAAGGCGAACGCCAAGGAGCTGGGCGTCTCCTGAACTCTTTGAGTTCGTGTGAGGGGGCGGGCGCGTCCCGCCCCCTCACTCACGCCCATTAGACTTGTATCCAACACCCGGTGGAATCACCGGGTGGTGACCCGAGGAGCCACCTTTGGCTGCTGAGCTGCATGTCGAGCTGGTCGCCGCCGACCGTCAGGTCTGGTCCGGCGAGGCCAACCTGGTCGTCGCGCGCACCACGTCCGGCGACATCGGCGTCATGCCCGGTCACCAGCCGCTGCTGGGTGTGCTGGAGTCGGGCCCGGTGACCATCCGTACGAGTGAAGGTGGGACGGTCGTCGCCGCGGTGCACGGCGGTTTCATCTCGTTCGCGGACGACAAACTGTCGCTGCTGGCCGAGATCGCCGAGCTCTCGGACGAGATCGACGTCCAGCGCACGGAGCGGGAGCTGGAGCGCGCGAAGGCGGAAGGCGACGCCACCGCCGAGCGACGCGCCGACGTCCGTCTGCGGGCGGCGACGGCGCGCTGACACACTGCGCGTATGCGTTGACGTAACTCAGCCGCGGCTGGGACCGGAGCCAATCCGGTCCCAGCCGCGGCTGAGGTAGATCTGGGTCTTTTTACGTTCCATTACCTAGGAGACGAGGAGGTCGGTGCCGATGGTCCTCGCTCTGACTGTGTGCGGAATCGTGGTCGCGCTCGTGGTGGTGGGACTCTTCCTGTTCGGACTGCGGCGCAGACTGATCCAGCGCTCCGGCGGCACCTTCGACTGTTCTCTGCGCTGGGACATCCCCGAGAAACCGGACAACAGCGGCAAGGGCTGGAGCTACGGCGTCGCCCGCTACAACGGCGACAGCGTCGAGTGGTACCGCGTCTTCTCCTACGCCTACCGCCCCCGCCGGGTCCTGTCCCGCCACCGGATCGAGGTGGCCGGCCGCCGTCTCCCCGAGGGCGAGGAGGAGCTGGCGCTGCTCTCCGACGCCGTGATCCTCGCCTGTACCCATCGGGGCACCCGCCTCGAACTCGCCATGAGCGACGACGCGCTGACCGGATTCCTCGCGTGGCTGGAAGCAGCCCCGCCCGGGCAGCGAGTGAATGTGGCGTAGCCACATTCACTCTCCCCCAGACGAATGAAGTCCGGAGGAGAGTGAACGTTGCTTGACGGTCTTACAGGTTCGAGTTGATGGCGCTCACCAGTTCGCCGTCGCTGGTGTCACCGCTGAACTCCCAGAAGAACGCACCGCCGAGACCCTGGGACTTGGCCCAGCTCATCTTCCCGGCGATCGTCGAGGGGGTGTCGTACGACCACCAGTTGTTGCCGCAGTAGGCGTACGCCGTGCCCGCGACGGTGCCGGTGGCCGGGCAGGACGTCTTGAGGACCTTGTAGTCCTCGATGCCCTGTTCGTAGGTGCCCGCCGCCGGGCCGGTCGCCGTGCCGCCCGGTGCGGACTGGGTGACGCCGGTCCAGCCGCGGCCGTAGAAGCCGATGCCGATCAGCAGCTTGCTCGCGGGGACGCCCTTCGCCTTGTACTTGGCGATCGCGTCGGCCGTGGTGAAGCCGGGCGTCGGGATGCCGGTGTACGTGGTGAGCGGGGAGTGCGGGGCGGTCGGGCCGTCCGCGTCGAAGGCGCCGAAGAAGTCGTACGTCATCACGTTGTACCAGTCGACGTACTGGGCCGCGCCCGCGTAGTCGGCGGCGTCGATCTTGCCGCCGGAGGTGCCGTCCGCGGTGGTGGCCGCGGTGACCAGGTTGTTCGGGCCGAACTTCGCGCGCAGCGCGGCCATGAGGTTCTTGTAGGCCGCGGCCCCGCTGGTGTCACAGCTCAGCCCGCAGGCGTTCGGGTACTCCCAGTCGATGTCGATGCCGTCGAAGACATCGGCCCAGCGCGGGTCCTCGACCAGGTTGTAGCAGGAGTCGGCGAACGCGGTCGGGTTGGCCGCCGCCTGCGCGAAGCCGCCGGACCAGGTCCAGCCGCCGAAGGACCAAAGGATCTTGATGTTCGGGTACTTGGCCTTCAGCTCGCGCAGCTGGTTGAAGTTGCCGGCCAGCGGCTGGTCCCAGGTGTCGGCGACGCCGCTGACCGACTGGTCGGCGGTGAACGTCTTCTGGTAGTCGGCGTAGGCGTCGCCGATGGCGCACTGGCCGTTGGTGACGTTGCCGAAGGCGTAGTTGATGTGCGTGATCTTGGCCGCGGAGCCGGACGTCACCAGGTTCTTGACCTGGTAGTTGCGGCCGTAGATGCCCCACTCGGTGAAGTAGCCGAGCTTGACCTTGGAGCCGGTGGGCGGGGGAGTGGTCGTACCGCCCGTGGTGTGGACGGCGACCGCCCCGCTGGCCGGGCCCGTCTGGTTCGCGGTGTCGCGGGCCTGGACGGTGTAGGAGTAGTCGGTGCCGCCGGTGAGACCCGTGTCGGAGTACGACGTGGTGCTCACCGTCGAGACGACCTTGCCGTCACGCAGCACGTCGTAGTTCTTGACGCCCTTGTCGTCGGTGGCGGCGGACCAGCTCAGCTTCACCGAGGTGTCGGTGATGGCGGAGGCGGTCGGGGTGCCGGGCGCGGAGGGGGCCGCGTCACCTGGGACGGTGGTGCCGCCGTCGCAACTGGCGCCGTTGAGCAGACAGTTGCTCGGGGAGCCGGAACCCGCGCCGTTGAAACCGAAGGAGACCGAGGCGCCGGGGGCGATGGAGCCGTTGTAGGACTTGTTCTTGGCGGTCCAGTGGGTGCCGGAGGAGGTGACGTCCGCGTCCCAGGCGGAGGTGACCGAGGTCCCGGAGGGGAAGTCCCACTCGACGGTCCAGGAACTGATCGACGTGGTACCGGTGTTCTTGACCGTCCACTGGCCGCCGAAGCCGGTACCCCAGTCCTGGGTCTTGGTGTAGGTGGCGGTGGCGGTCGTCGCGGCCTGGGCGGGACCCGCGAGGCCGACCAGACCGGCCAGCGGGAGCAACAGGGTCGCGAACCCTGCCGCGGCTCTGTGTCTGAAGCGCATCCTGCGCCTCCTATGGGGAGTTGGGGGGGCACGACTGAGCCTTCGCGCCCACAGTGCCGCGAGAATAGAAAGGTCTGGACCACCGGTCAATAGGTCTGGACCACCATCCAGACGCAGGTGACAGATCACCAACTCCCCTGTCAGTGGCGCCGCTTGCACCCCGCCGTGTGGCTCCGGCCCGCCCGGCAGCCGATTGACGTGCGTCTTCACCACGGGTCCGGCCGACTCCGCCGGGCCGTGACACCGGCGCAGGACAGCGTTTCGCCCCCGACGAGGACCGACCAACTTTTCCACCGCCGCCCGATGGACCCCCGGGCGTCGGCTGCACCGCGCACGAGCAGCACACCGCTGCCGCCCGCCCGGAAGCGGACCGTACGCTGGCCGTGCACTGAGCGAGGGAGGCAGGCATGAGCGAGGCGGACCGGCCGGGGGCCGTGCTGGTCGTGGACGACGACGCGGCCATCCGGCGCTCGCTGGAGCGCGGGCTGCGGCTGAGCGGCTTCGCGGTGCGCACCGCGGAGAGCGGCCCGCAGGCCCTGGCCGCCGTCCGGGACGCCCCGCCGGACGTGCTCGTCCTCGACGTGTCGATGCCCGGCATGAGTGGCATCGAGGTCTGCGAACGGCTCCGCGACGACGGCCAGGACCTCCCCGTCCTCATGCTCTCCGCGCTCGACGAGACCGCCGACCGGATAGCCGGGCTCCAGGCGGGCGGCGACGACTACCTGGTCAAGCCGTTCGCCCTGCAGGAACTGGTGCTGCGGCTGCGCGCGCTGCTGCGCCGTCGCCCGCCCGGCGGGCGGGAGGTGCTTCGGGTGGCCGGCCTTGTGATCGACCCGGCGGCCCGCACCGCCGAGCGGGACGGGCGGCCCCTGGAACTGACCCGCCGCGAGTTCGAGCTGCTCGAGGTGCTCGCCCGCAACGCCGGGGTGGTCCTCACCCGCGACCTGCTCCTGGACCGGGTGTGGGGATACGACTTCGACGTGCGCACCGACGCCGTAGACACTTTCGTCAGCTATCTGCGGCGCAAACTGGAGGCGGACGGCCGGCCCCGGCTGGTGCACACCGTGCGTGGCGTGGGCTTCGTGCTGAGGGAGGAGTCGTGAGGCTCTCCACCCGCATCGGGTTCGCCGTCGGGTTGACCGTGCCGCTGCTGGTGCTGGCCTCCGGCTGGCTGCTGCTCCAGCTGGTCAACCGCGATCTGCACAGCGCCGAGGACGACCACCTGCGCGCCCGCGCCACCGCAGTGACCCCGGACGCGCGTGCCCTGCTGCGGGCCAGCGCGGGTGACCGGCCCAAGGCGGCCGACACCAGGGAACGGCAACTGTTCAGCGCGGCCCTCGACGTCGGCGTACGCATCGTCGGACCGGACGCCACCTTCAGCGGCGGGCCCCAGCCGGACGCCTCGGTCCGGCTGCCGGCGCGGGCGGCGGTCACCCCGGTCACCGTCCGGGACGGCGGCACCAGCTGGCGCGCCCTGTCGCGACCGATCACCACCGTCCGCGGCTCGGGCACCCTGTGGGTCTTCGCGCCCAACGCCGCCGACCAGGCCCAACTCCGGCTCGTCCGGCGCCGCGTGGTGGTCACGACCCTGCTCGCCGCGCCCCTGTCCGGCCTGCTCGCCTGGGGCATCGCCACCGGCGCCACCGGCCCCCTGCGCCGCCTAGGCCGCCGTACCGCCGGCATCGACCCGCGCACCAGTACCACCCGGCTGCATCACGAACGGACCGGCGTCACCGAGGTCGACGACCTGGCCGCCACCCTGCAGAAAGCCCTCGCCCGCTACGACGAACAGGCCGCCCGCACCGCCGAAGCCCTCGACACCGCCCGCTCCTTCGCCTCGGCCGCGGCCCACGAGCTGCGCACCCCGCTGATGAGCATGGGCACCAACCTCGACATCCTCGCCGAGCACCCCGGTCTCGCCGAGCCGGACCGCACCGAGGTCCTCACCGACCTGAGTCATGAGCACGCCCGGCTGCTCGGCCTGCTCGTGATGCTGCGCGAGCTGGGACGCGGCGACCTGGTGGAGGCGGAAGCGCTCCGGACCGTGGACCTCACCGAGATCGCGGACGCGGCGGTGGCCGAGGCCCGGCGGCGTGCGCCGCGAGCATGGATCACCGTGGACGCGGCCCCCGGGCTCACGGTCCACGGCTGGGAACCAGGCCTACGGCTGCTGCTCGACAACCTGCTGGCCAACGCGCTGGCCCACGGCCGGGACGCGGACGGCCGGGCGACCGTGGCGGTCGGGCTGCGAGGCGCGGACGACCAGGTCGTGATCACCGTTGTCGACCAGGGGCCCGGGGTGCCGCCCGAGGAACGGGACCGCGTCTTCGAGCGGTTCCGGCGTGGGCCGGGCAGCACCGGCTCGGGGCTCGGCCTGACGCTGGTGGCTCAGCAGACGGCACTGCACCAGGGCCAGGTCACGGTCACGGACGGCCCGGACGGCACCGGCGCCCGCTTCGAGGTCAGGCTGCCGCGGACAGGAGGCGAGCTGCCCCTCCATCGCGACTGGCTGATCGGCACAGCTGGGACAAACCGGTCACAGGGTTTCCCCAAAGAAGGCCCCTAGCTTCTGTCGTGCCGGGCGGACGACGGGACCGCTCGGGGAACGGAGGCAGAGATGTACGTACGAGAAGGACGCCGCACCCTCCTCGTGGGGCTGGCCGCGGTGGCACTCCTGGCGACCGGCACCGGCGTGGCGACGGCCGACAGCACGCCCGCCCCGGCGGCGACGCCGACCGGTGACGGCGCACAGGTGCTGTGCAAGCGGGCACCGAAGATCGACCAGCGCATCGACCGCGCCCTGAAGCGGCTGAACGCCGGGGCGGACCAGCGCGGTTCGATCGCCCGGTTGCAGCAGCGGGTGGACAACGCGAAGGCGGCGGGGCACAGCGAGATCGCCACCTATCTCCAGGACCGGCTGACCTTCCGCAAGTCCCTGGTCACCACGCTCCAGCAGCGGCAGAGCGACCTGGCCGACGTCCAGACGTGGTGCCACGACAACAACGAGGGCGCGAGCTGATGCGCCTGAAGCTCGCGGCCGCCGCGGTCGCCCTCCTCGCGGGGCTCTGTGTCGGCTGCGCCCACGGCGGCGGTACGGCCGAGAAGGCCCCCGCGACCCCCTCCGGCTACCCGGAGATGCAGCAGAAGGTGGCCGCGGCCGAGTCGGCGCTCACGCAGGCGGACAAGGACGCGGCCCAGGACGGCACGGACCGCTGAGAAGAGGGGGAGGGGTGGGGAGCGCGCGGACTCAGCGCTCCCCGCCCGGCACCCACAGCACGTCCCCGACGTCCTTGTTGGCCGTCCGGGCGAGGATGAACAGCAGGTCCGACAGCCGGTTGAGGTAGGTGGCGGTCAGCGGGTTCATGCCGCCGTTCTCTCCTTGGGTGCCGTGCGCCTCCAGCGCGGCCCATGTCGAGCGCTCGGCCCGCCGGACGACCGTGCAGGCCTGGTGGAGCAGGGCCGCGCCGGGGGTGCCGCCGGGCAGGATGAACGAACGGAGCTTCTCCAGCCGCTCGTTGAAGCGGTCGCAGTCCGCCTCCAGCTTGTCGACGTAGAACTGCTCCACCCTCAGCGGCGGGAACTCCGGGTTCTCCACCACGGGCGTCGACAGGTCCGCGCCGACGTCGAAAAGGTCGTTCTGCACCCGGGTGAGCACCTGGACGACCTCCTCGTCCAGCCCGCCCAGCGCGATCGCCGTCCCGATCACCGCGTTCGCCTCGTTGGCGTCCGCGTACGCCGAGATCCGCAGATCGGTCTTGGCGACCCGGCTCATGTCCCCGAGGGCGGTGGTGCCCCGGTCGCCGGTCCTGGTGTAGATGCGCGTCAGATTGACCATACGGCCAGCCTAATTAGGTCCCGGCCGTCCGGAAGACGCGTGTGCCCACTGTCACGGTGAGTGTCGGCACGGCGACGCCGACCAGGACGCCGCACAGCATGTGAGCTCTCGTGTACGAGCCGGCGTAGGCGTCGCGCGTCGCGTCCACGAGGAGGCGCTCGCGCTGCGCGCCCGGGTGTGGGCGATCGGCCAGGAGGTGCGGGCCAACCCGGAGGAGGCGCTGCGCGAGGGCACCGGCGCCGCGACCGGCGACCCGATGCCGCAGCTGATCGCCGGTCAGCTCGGCTGGGTGCACAGCACGGTCATGCCGGTCATCGGGTGCGAAATGGTCAGCGGGCGTGATCCGGACGAAGTGTCACGAGAGGTACTGGTTCTCCTCGGCGGCGTCGAGGAGTTGTTGCGCGAGAAGACGCTCAACTGCGCGGTACGGGGCGCGTAATGAACCCTGCCGCGGGGCACGGCTGACGAGACGTGACGGTTGTCTCACGCCCTGAGACCGTGACACGCGTTACTTACCGGGTTTCCCGGCCCCTCACGAGCGCTAGGGTCCCGCCCAAGAGGCATACCTAAACAGCGTGTAAGGGGAGCGGAGTGGCACGGAAGCTTGCCGTCATCGGGGCCGGCTTGATGGGTTCCGGCATCGCCCAGGTCGCCGCGCAGGCCGGCTGGGACGTGGTCCTGCGTGACGTCACCGACGAGGCCCTGGACCGTGCCACGGGGGGCATCCAGGCCTCGTACGACAAGTTCGTGAGCAAGGGGAAGCTGGAGGCGCACGACGCCGACGCCGCCCTGGCCCGGATCACCACGACCACCGACCTGGACGCGGTCGCCGACGCCGACATCGTCGTCGAGGCCGTCTTCGAGAAGCTGGAGGTCAAGCACGAGATCTTCCGCGCGCTGGACAAGATCGTGCGCCCGGACGCCGTGCTCGCCTCCAACACCTCCGCCATCCCGATCACCAAGATCGCGGCAGCCACCGAGCACCCCGAGCGGGTCGTCGGCGTCCACTTCTTCTCGCCGGTGCCGATGATGCAGCTCGTGGAACTGGTCCGCGGCTACAAGACGAGCGACGAAACCCTCGCCACCGCGCGGGAGTTCGCCGAGTCCACCGGCAAGACCTGCATCGTCGTCAACCGGGACGTCGCCGGCTTCGTGACGACCCGGCTGATCTCCGCGCTCGTCGTCGAGGCCACCAAGCTGTACGAGTCGGGCGTCGCCACCGCCGAGGACATCGACCTTGCCTGCAAGCTGGGCTTCGGCCACGCCATGGGCCCGCTGGCCACGGCGGACCTCACCGGCGTCGACATCCTGCTGCACGCCACCAGCAACATCTACACCGAGTCGCAGGACGAGAAGTTCGCCCCTCCGGAGCTGATGCGCCGGATGGTTGACGCCGGTGACATCGGGCGCAAGAGCGGGCAGGGCTTCTACACGTACTGAAACCGCCTCCGAAAACGCACAAGCCCCGGGAGTTTCACTCCTGGGGGTGAATTCGGTATCGGTTCGCTTACAGATGGCAACCTCTGACCCTCGAACGCAGTCAGAGGTTGCATCACCGGACATCACTTTCACGGAGTAGGACACGCACTCTCGGGGAGCGCATATGCACATCAGGGGCGACCACGCCGAGCTGGTCGTCGGGGGCCGCCTCGACGTGCGCAGCGCGGCGGACGCCCGTACGGTCCTGCACTCGGCCGTCGACGACGGAGTCGGCGATCTGGTGCTGGACCTGTCCGAGCTGGACTCGTGGGACGCCACCGGACTCGGGGTGATCATGGGGGCCCACCGGCGGGCCGGCCGCTGCGGCCGCCGCCTGGTGCTGCGCGGCGTACCGCCGCAGATGCAGCGCCTGCTGGTGGCCACCAGGCTGCACCGGATCCTGGCGATCGAGGGGGGTATCGGGGTGGAGTCGCTGCCCCGGGTGTGACACCGGGACCGGGGAGGCACGCCGGGACCCGGTGTGCGGCGGCGAACGGGTGGGACGCGGTGTGGACCGGGCGCCGGGCGTGACCCGGACGGACCGTGCACAAGCGCATGTCAGGCGCAATCCTCACGAGACTGTGATGTCTTGGACGGCGCGGTACCCCGGACTGTCGTAGATACTGTGCGAAGGTTTAAGGTTCGGTCGCCCGCCGCCTTGTCACCCTTCGAGCGCGGGCCCGGACCAGAAGCGACAGCGCAGTGTGCAACAGGCCGGGAGGGGCCCGAATTCACGGCACACCACGCTTTTGGGGGGCTAGGAACCTATGGACCCGATCAACACGGGACCCGAGGCGTACGGTCAGGACGGCGACGGCAGCACGCCGCGCCAGCGCCCGCCGAGGGAATCCCTCACCAACGACTTCGGCCAGAGTGCGCCGGGACTCGTCCGCACGGCGCGGCTGGTCTCCGGCGACTTCCTGCTGACCGTGAACCCGGTCGACGGCAGCGAGATAGAACCCTGCCCGCCGACCGAACGCCCCGGCAGACCGGAGAAGCGCACCGCCGCCGAACGCGCCGAGTACGAGCGCGCCGCCCGGCCGCCGGTACCGCCCGGTCCCGCCCGGCCCGAGCTGCCGCTCCTGGAGCGCCAGGACGACCGCGAGCGTCTGGTGCGGCTCCTCGCCCGCGGCCGCTCCGTGCGCCTCACCGGGCCCTCGGGCTCCGGCCGCACCGCGCTTCTCGACCTGGTCGCCGACGACTGCGCCGACCTCGCCCCCGACGGCGTGGTCCGCCTCAACGGCTTCCACCGCACACCCGCGGACCTGCTCCACGACCTCTTCTACGCCGTCTACAAGGCGCCCGCGCACCGCCCCGGACCCGACGAGCTTGTCGAACTGGTCCGTGACATCGGCGCGGTCGTCGTCCTCGACGACATCGAGTTCGGCGGCTCCGGGCTGGACGAGCTGATCGACGCCACCCCCGAGTGCGCGTTCCTGATCAGCGCCATCCCGGACGTGCCGGCGCCCTCCGCCGACTCCGCCGTCGAGGAGGTCTTCCTCAGCGGCCTGGAGCGGGCCGGGGGCGTGGACATCCTGGAGCGCGCGGTCGGCCGGGTGCTCAGCGAGGAGGAGGCCAACTGGGCCGGCGACCTCTGGTTCGAGTCCGAGGGCCTGCCGCTGCGGTTCGTCCAAGCGGGTGCGCTGCTGCGCCAGCGCGACCACCTGCGGGCCAGCACGGGCGCCGTCGACGAGTTCGGCGTCTTCGCCTCCGAGCTGTCCGACCTCCAGGTCGACGTGCCCCTCGACACCGAGGCGACCGACGACGTCCCGCTCCCGTCCCTCGGCGAGGCCGCCGCACCCGCCCCGCTGCTCGCCTCCCGCCTCAGCGCCTCCGCCCGCGCCACCCTGCGCTTCGCGGTCGCCCTCGGCGGCGAGGTCCCGCACCAGGCCCATCTGCCCGCCCTCGTCGGCGACACCCACGCCGACGCCGCCCTCGGTGAACTGGCGGGCTGCGGACTGGTCTCCGCGGTCGGCTCCCGCTACCGGCTCGCCGCTGGTGTCCAGCAGCAGCTGGAGGCCGCCGGATACGCCGACGACATCGAGGCCCAGGCGCTCACCGCCGGCCAGCACTACTCCTGGTGGGCCGGGCACCCCTCCGTCACCCCGGACCGGGTGTGCGCCGAGGCCGACGCGGTCCTCGCCGCCCTGGCGGTCCTCGTCCCCGCCACCGTGCCCCCGGCCGAGGACGAGGAGTCCACCCCGGTACGACTGGCCCGCACGGCCGCCCCCGCGTTCGCGGCCGGGCTGCAGTGGAGCGCCTGGGAACGCGCGCTGCGGGCCGGTGCGGAGGCCTCCCGCCTCGCCGGCGAGGTAGGGGATCAGGCCTATTTCCACCACGAGTTGGGGATACTCGCGCTCTGCGGCGGCCAGCTGGACCGGGCCCGGGCCGAGTTGGAGGCCTCCATCGGGCTGCGCGGGGCGCTCTCCGACAAGCGGAGTACGACAGCCGGCCGACGTGCGCTGGCGCTGGTCGCCGACCGCTCGGGCGAGGCCCTTCCCAGCCTCGCCGCGATGGCGGGCGACGAGATCCCCGACGCCCGCCACGAGGAGTCCATATCCCCGGCGGGCGGCGTCACGACACCCTTCCCGGCCGTCCACTCCCCGATCTCGGAAACACTGGTCACCCGCCGCGTGCCGGAGCAGTCGCCGCCGGTCCGGGGCGGCGGCGGTCTGGTACGCATGGCCCGCGGCAACCTGGTGGCGGTGGGCTCGGGCGTGCTCCTCACCGCGGTCCTCGGCACGGTGGTGGGGCTCGGCATGACCTCCCAGGACAACGCCGACAACCCGGCCAACAACGTGAGCGTCAACCCGTCGGCGAGCGAGGGCACGGGCGACGGCAGCCTGGGCGCCGACCCCAAGCAGTCACCGGGCACGGGGGGCACGGGCACGGCGACGACCACACCGACGGACCCCGGCCCGGACGGCACCCTGGGCACCTCGGACGACCCGACACCACCGTCGGACGAGGCGTCCCCTTCGGGCACACCGACGGGGACGAAGAGCTCGTCGGGCGGAGGCACGACCCACTCGCCGTCCAAGTCGCCGACACCGACACACTCGGTTTCGAAGTCGCCGTCGCCGACCCCTTCGAAGTCGTCCGAGTCACCGACGCCGACCGAGTCGCCCTCACAGTCGTCGTCGGGCCCGTCCGACACCCCCACCACGACCAACTCGGCAAGCGGCCCGTCCACCGGCTCCCCGACCGTCACGACGTCGAGCGCCTCGGAGGGCACCACCCCCGGAACCTCGGCCGGCACGGTGATCTGACCTCAGAACAACCGCAGCTTGTCGTCCTGCACGCCCCGCAGGGCGTCGTAGTCGAGAATCGCGCAGCCGATGCCCCGGTCCGTGGCGAGCACGCGGGCCTGGGGCTTGATCTCCTGGGCCGCGAAGACGCCTCGGACGGGGGCGAGGTGAGGGTCGCGGTTCAGCAGGTCCAGGTAGCGGGTGAGTTGTTCCACGCCGTCGATCTCGCCCCGGCGTTTGATCTCGACCGCCACGGTCTGGCCGTCCGCGTCCCGGCAGAGGATGTCCACCGGACCGATCGCCGTCATGTACTCGCGGCGGATGAGGCTGTAACCCTCGCCGAGCGTCTCGATACGGTCGGCCAGCAGCTCCTGCAGGTGCGCTTCCACGCCGTCCTTGATCAGGCCCGGGTCCACGCCCAGCTCGTGCGAGGAGTCGTGCAGGACCTCCTCCATCGTGATGATGAGCTTCTCGCCCGCCTTGTTGATGACGGTCCAGACGCCCACAGTGCCCTCGGGAAACTCCCCCGTCTCCTCCTTGAGGGTGCACGGCGGCGACATCCAGTTGAGGGGCTTGTAGGCCCGGTCGTCCGCGTGGATCGAGACGCTGCCGTCCGCCTTGACCAGGATCAGACGGGGGGCCGAGGGAAGGTGGGCGGTGAGCCGGCCGGCGTAGTCGACGGAGCACCGGGCGATGACGAGACGCATGGTCGGCAACGCTACTCGACGCCCCGCCCTCCACGCGATTCGCCCACCGCCCTCCGACCGGGCCCCCGCGACCGGTCCTGACGAGTCGCCTGCACACCTGTGTTCAAGGCTGGCCGATTGTGTGCCTAAAGGGACCGTCGCATATACGCAATCTCCTGGTGGGGTCACCGTCCGGTGCCTACCGTAGTAAACGGGAGGTCGCGAGTTGTGTACTCAGCGTGTTCGGTATCGCGAACTCCCTTATCTGTCCGGCAACCCCTGCTGTTCGGGGGTGCGAGAGGAGAACCCATGTCGCTCGACGTCTCACCGGCCCTACTCGAACAGGCCGAGCGAGGCGAGGTCGACGAAGCAGATTTCGTCGACTGCGTCCGGACCTCCCTGCCCTACGCATGGGAGATGATCAGCTCCCTGGTGGCCCAGCTGAAGGTGGACGGCGGAGAGTTCGCCGACAACCAGACGCCCCCGCCGGACGAGCAGGCACGCGGTCAGCTGCTGCGCGCGCTCGCGAGTGACGCCATACGCGGCGCCCTGCAGCGGCACTTCGGTGTGCGGCTGGCCTTCCAGAACTGCCACCGGGTTGCGGTGTTCCCGCTGGACGCCTCGGTCGACGAGACGCTGGCCCGCTTCACCTCGGTGCGCAATCAGCTGCTGAACCAGTCCCCGGAGCTCCGGGACTGCTGACGCGGGGCTCCGGTACTGCTGACGCAGTGAGCCGCTTGCTTGCCGCTCCACACGCGGGAGGTGCAATCAGTCACTGGGGCGGCAAGCTCCCCTCGGAGGTGTGAGGTCACCGGAGGTGCGGCAGTACTTCGGCACCCAGCCGTCGTACGTTCTCCTCCGTGGCCGCAAGGTCCCCCGAGCCCTCGGTCAGCAGGGCGAATCGGGAGATGCCGGTCCGCTCGGAGGTCGCCGCGAGCCGGTCGGCGCACAGCCGCGCGGTCCCCACCGGGTGCAGTCCGCAGAGCAGTTCGGTGTAGGCGAGCGGGTCGCGCATCGAGCGGAACCGGCCGTCCACCGTCACATGGGCCTCCAGGCCCTGCTTCAGCCAGCCCGGCATCGCCTTCGTCAGCGTCTCCACGGCGTCGGTGCGCCGGTCGGCGATCTGGCAGACGCCGGCCGAGACATGGGCCGCGCCGAGGACCTCCTCGGCCGGCCGTCCGGCCGCCCGCGCGTGCTGCCGCCACAGCGCGACCATCTCGGCCTTCTCCTCGTCCCCGACATGCATCCCGAGCAGCATCGGCAGCCCCTGCTCGGCGGCCAGCCGGACGCTTGCGGGGGAGGTGCACGCGAGCACCACCTCCGGCCCCGGCGTCTCCGTCAGTGCCTCCGACGGGCGCGGTACGACCGGGACTTCACGGAACGAGAAGCGCGGCCCGGAGGCCGACACGGCCGGCTCGCGCAGCCAGCGCATCAGCAGTTCGAGTGATTCCGGGAAGCCGTGCTCGTACGCATCGAGTCCGGCCCCGAACACCTCCAGATCCACCCAGGGGCCGCCCCGGCCCACGCCGAGCGAGAAGCGGCCGCCGCTCGTCACATGGAGCAGTGCGGCCTGTTCGCCGAGCGCCACCGGGTGGACCGTGGGCAGTACACTCACCGCCGTACCGACCCTGAGGCGCCTGGTGCGGCCCAGCAGTAAAGCCGCCAGTGTCACCGCGGACGGGCATGTGCCGTACGGCACGAAGTGGTGCTCGGCCAGCCAGACCGCGTCCAGCCCGGCCTCCTCGGCCACTTCCGCCGTGCGCACCGCCCGGTGCAACGCCTCCCCTTGGCCCTGGCCCGGGAACTGGGCCGCCAGCACAAAACTTCCTACGCGCATCGCTTTCCTGCTTTCCTGGCTCCTACCCGGAGCTCCCCCACCCGGCATAACCGTCTGACACGTGCCGAGGACACGGCCTGGCGAAGAGATTTGCGGATTGTCTGGAGAACGGGTCGCCCTGGAGGGGGACTTGTGGGGGTTGGTTCCCTACGCGTACCCCCGCGCGCGCGTCGTAGGCTGGACACAGCCCTTGCTTCCTGTATAGCCCCGAGAGGTGTCCCGTGTCCCCGCGTCGCAACCGACCCAAGGGCCCGAATGGAGCCTCCTCCTCCGGCCGGAGCGCCGAGGACGACCGCGCGGACCGTTACGGCGGCTGGCAGTCCAGCGAGAGCTGGCAGGGCGAGGAGTGGAGCGTGCGGCACGTGGCCGGCGCCAGCGCGGTCGGCAAGACATACCGCTGCCCGGGCTGCGACCAGGTGATTGCCTCCGGCCTCCCACACGTGGTGGCCTGGCCTGAGCACTCGGGCGTCGACGAGCGCCGGCACTGGCACAAGGCCTGCTGGAACGCGAAGGACCGCCGCACCACGCGGGTGCAGCGGTCCCGTAACGCGCCGAGGTTCTAGCTGGAGAAGCGGGAACTCACACGTCCCGCTTCTCCAGCAGGGCGTAGGCGCCGGCGAACGCGACGGCCGTCACGCCGAGGATGATCCACAGCGGGTCCCAGCCCGAAGGGCCGGAATCGCTGAGGGAGTTGGAGTAGAAGACGCTCAGCTGGTTCGGGATCGAGTACTCGAACAGGGCGGTGCGCACCTTCTCCAGCGACGCCGAGAACATGAACAGCGCGATCACCAGCGGGGCGAGCACCGCGCCGATCATGATCGTGACGGCGCCCGCCGAGTGCCGGATGATCGAGCCGATGACCAGCGAGAGCAGCCCGAGCAGCGCGATGTAGAGGCTGACGCCGACGGTGCCCTTCAGCCATTCCCCACCGGTCGGCGTCCGGGCGACGTCGTTCAGCATCGACACCTGTGTCATGGCAACGAACGCGCTGGCCGCGAGGGTGATCACGAACGCGACCGCGAAGAAGACGATCGCCTTCGCCGCGAGCACACGCGCGCGGGAGGGGCAGGCCACCATCGTCGTACGGATCATTCCGGTGCCGTACTCGGAGGCCGTGGTCAGCACGCCCAGCGTGATGATGCACATGCTGCCGAGCAGCAGCCCGAAGAAGCCGAGCGACAGCGCGTTCTGGCCGGACAGGTCGTCGGACGAGGAGGAATTGCTGACCACCGCGGCGGCAAGCAGGCCGATGCCGACGACGAGGAGAACGAAGACGCCGAGCGTCCACATCGTCGAACGCACCGACCGGATCTTCGTCCACTCGGAGGCGATGGCGTGCCCGAGGTGAGTGCGCACCACCGGGATCGGCGAGGTGTAACCGGGGTACGGGCCGCCGGGCGCCGCCTGCCAGTCGGGCGCGGCCGGGGCTGCCTGCGGCTTCGGGGGCTGGGGGGTGCTCATCGGGCGTCCTCGGGCTTGGTCAGGTCGGCGGGGGCGGGAGCGGGAGTGGGGGGAGCCGGCTGTGACGATTCAGCGGGCGCCGGGGCCGGCGCGGCGTAGGGGTTGGGGTTGGGGGCGGCCTGGGGAGCCCCGTAAGGGGCCTGCGGGGCGCCGTACGCGCCTGCGGGCGCTCCCTGTGCGCCGTACGGCGCCGCGAACGGCTGGCCGCCCTGCTGGGGCGGCGGAGGGGCGTACCAGCCGGGCTGGCCCTGTCCGGGCACCGGCATCGGCGGCTGCGCGCCGGGCGGCAGCGGCTGATGGAGGCCGGTCCTCTGGTCGACGGTGGAGCGGTAGTCGACGGCGCCCTGCGTCATCCGCATGTACGCCTCCTCGAGGGAGGCCTGGTGTGGGGAGAGCTCCCACAGCCGTACGTCCGCCTCGTGCGCGAGGTCGCTGATCCGCGGCAGCGGCAGGCCGGTCACCCGGAGCGCCCCGTCCTGCTCGGGCAGGACATGGCCGCCGGCCTCGGTCAGCGCCGAGCTGAGCTTCTCGCGCAGCTGCGGCTCGGTGTCCGGGGTACGCACCCGGGCGAAGTCGGCGGAATTGGCCGAAATGAAGTCCGTCACGCTCATGTCGGCGAGCAGCTGGCCCCGCCCGATGACGATGAGGTGGTCGGCGGTGAGCGCCATCTCGCTCATCAGATGGGAGGAGACGAAGACCGTACGGCCCTCGGCGGCGAGGGACTTCATCAGGTTGCGCACCCAGAGGATGCCCTCGGGGTCGAGGCCGTTGACCGGTTCGTCGAACAGCAGCACCTGGGGGTCGCCGAGCAGTGCGGCGGCGATGCCGAGGCGCTGGCCCATGCCGAGCGAGAAGCCCTTGGAGCGCCTGCCGGCCACGTCCTGGAGGCCCACCACCCCGAGCACCTCGTCGACCCGGCGGGCCGGGATGGCGGACAGCTGGGCCAGGGAGAGCAGGTGGTTGCGGGCGGACCGGCCGCCGTGCACCGCCTTCGCGTCGAGCAGCGCGCCGACCTGGCGGGCGGCGTTGGGGAGCCGGCGGTAGGGGTAGCCGCCGATCGTCACCGCGCCGGCGGTCGGGTTGTCCAGACCCAGGATCATCCGCATGGTCGTCGACTTGCCCGAGCCGTTGGGCCCGAGGAAGCCGGTGACGGCGCCGGGCCGTACCTGGAAGGAAAGGTTGTAGACGGCGGTCTTGTCGCCGTAGCGCTTGGTCAGGCCGACAGCCTCGATCATGCTCCGCACCCATCGAAAGGATCAGGACAGCAGGGCAGACGCCCCCGTAAGGGTTAGGAGGATATCCGGACGCTGACGGTTCCCATCAAGAGCTGGCAAAGCCCGTCGGTCCCGGTCCGGTCACTGGGCGTCCCGTTTCTTCAGCAGGACATACCCGCCGGCCAGCGCGGCGATCACCCACAGCCCCATGATCCCGAGGCCGCCCCAGGGCCCGTACGGGACGTCGTCGCCGACTCTCGGCACCACCTGCATGATGTGACTGCCCGCCTGGTCCGGCAGGAACCGGCCGATCTTCTTGGTCGCGTCGACGTTGCCGAGGATGTTGGAGATCAGGAAGAAGAACGGCATCAGGATGCCCAGCGACAGCATCGGCGAGCGCAGCATCGCGGCCACGCCCATGGAGAACATCGCGATGAGCGTCATGTAGAGCCCGCCACCGATGACCGCGCGCAGCACCCCGGTGTCGCCGAGCTGGGCCCGGTGGGAGCCGAGCATGGCCTGCCCGAGGAAGAACGCGGCGAAGCTGGTCACCATGCCGACGACCAGCGCCAGGCCGGTCGCCACCGCGATCTTGCTGAAGAGGAAGGTGGCCCGCTGCGGTACGGCGGCCAGTGAGGTGCGGATCATGCCGGTGCTGTACTCGTTCGACACCACCAGCACCCCGAACACGATCATCGCGAGCTGACCGAGGGTCATCCCGGCGAAGCTGATGTTCGTCGGGTCGAAGGAGAGCCGTTCCCGCGCGGGCATGTTGCCGAACTGGCTGTTGGCCAGCGCGGAGAGCAGCATCCCGAGCGCCACGCTGACGACCACGGCCAGCGAGAGCGTCCACACCGTCGAGGAGACCGACCGGATCTTGGTCCACTCGGACCGTACGACCTGGGTGACGACCGCCATCACGCCCCCTTGTCCCAGCCGGCACCCCAGGCCTGCGGCACCGGGGTCGAGTCGGCATGTGCGTGGTATTCCACGGACTCCGCCGTCAACTGCATGAACGCCTCCTCCAGCGAGGCCTGCTGGATGCTCAGCTCGTGCAGCACGATCCCGTGCTGCGCGGCCAGTTCCCCGATCGGCTCGGCCTTCGCGCCCTCCACCTCAAGCGCTCCGGTCCCCGTCTCGACGACGGTGATCCCGGCCTGGTGCAGCACATCGAGCAGCCGCTCGCGCTGGGGAGAGCGGATCCGGACGTACGACCGCGAGTTCGCCCGGATGAAGTCCGCCATGGAGGTGTCGGCGAGCAGCCGCCCCTGCCCGATGACGACGAGGTGATCGGCGGTCAGCGCCATCTCACTCATCAGGTGGGAGGAGACGAACACGGTCCGGCCCTGGGCGGCCAGCGACTTCATCAGGTTCCGGATCCAGTGGATCCCTTCCGGGTCGAGCCCGTTCACCGGCTCGTCGAACATCAGGATCCGCGGATCCCCGAGCAGCGCCCCGGCGATCCCGAGCCGCTGTCCCATGCCCAGCGAGAACCCCTTGGCCTTCTTCCGCGCCACCGCCGTGAGCCCGACGGTGTCCAGCACCTCGGTCACCCGGCTCTTCGGGATCCCGTTGCTCTGCGCGAGGCACAGCAGATGGTTGAAGGCACTGCGCCCGCCATGCACGCCCTTGGCGTCGAGCAGCGCCCCCATGTACGTCAGCGGGTCCTTGAGCTGCTCGTACCGCTTGCCGTCGATCCGTACCCGGCCGCCCGTGGGGTGGTCGAGTCCGAGGATCATCCGCATGGTGGTCGACTTCCCGGCCCCGTTGGGCCCGAGGAATCCGGTCACGATGCCGGGCCGCACGGCGAAGGTGAGGTCGTCGACCGCGGTCTTGTCGCCGTAACGCTTGGTCAGTCCCTCCAGCTCGATCATGCGGCCACGCTAAGACCGGCTTGTGGGGGCTGCCACCTGAGTGGGCGCGGGGGAGCAGTGCGGCGGGGACGAAGCGCCGTTGTCGGGTGCGGCGCCGTGGGAGTAACCACGTGCCACCCGCACTCGCACGACAAAGGCCCGCACCCCCCACGGGAATGCGGGCCCTTGATGTCGTTACCGGTCAGCGCTCAGCGGGACTGCTGAGCCGGGACCCCGCGGGAGATCGGCTCGTCCTCCGCCGGAGAGCCGGCGGCGGCCACGGCCGCACCCGTCAGCGTGGCCAGCATCTCGCGGACGTTGGTCAGCTGGGCGTTGATCGAGTCGCGGCGGTTGGTCAGCGCGGCGAGCTCGCGCTCGGATTCCGAGCGGATCCGGTCGGCCTTGGCGTTCGCGTCCGCGACGATGTCCTCGGCCTGACGCTGAGCCGTCTCGACGGTCTGACGCGCACGGCGCTCGGCGTCGGTGCGCAGCTTCTCCGCCTCGAGGCGCAGCTGCTCCGCGCGGTGCTCGATCTCGGCGAGGCGCTTTTCGGCCTTCTGCTGACGCGAGGCGAGGTCACGCTCGGACTGCTCACGCCGCTTGGCGAGGTTCGTCTCGAAGTCGGCGGCGGCCTGTGCGGCCTTCGCACGGGTCTCCTCGAAGAGCGCGTCCGCCTCCTCACGCTTGGACTGCGCGTCCTTCTGGGCCTCGGAACGCAGCTGCGACGCGTCGCTCTTGGCCTTCTCGACGATCCGGACGCCCTCGTCCTCGGCCTTGGACTTGCGCTCCGCAGCGAACGATTCTGCGTCGTTGCGCACCTGCTGGGCCGCCGACTCGGCGAGCTCACGGTGCTGCTCGGCCGCCCGACGGGCCTCCTCGCGCAGGTCCTTGGCCTCTTCCTCGGCGAGGCGGAGGATCTTCTCGACACGCGCGCCGAGGCCGGCGTACGACGGCTCCGCGTCGCTTACCTGAGCCTGGGCGTTCTGCGTCTCGAGGTGGAGCTCCTCGATGCGCTTCTCCAGAGCGGTGATGCGGGCGAGAGCGCTGTCACGGTCGGAGACGAGCTTGGAGATTCGTTCGTCCACCTGAGCGCGGTCGTACCCACGCCGCACAAGCTCGAAGCCGTAGGGGGAAGTGTCGCTCATGGGGTTCCTGTCGAGTGAGACCGGTGAGGTGATAGGTGGAATCCTAGGGGCCGAAGCGGTGTGTCATCGAGCGGATGCGTGTTTGATCTGGAGAATGACACCCCTTTTGGGTGGCTGGCTGTGAGATCGCTTGCCAAAGCCTCTGCCAAAGGCTTGGTCAAAAGCCTCAGAACACTACAGAACAGGCCCTGTCCTCTACCCTTCTGACGACTTGCCACCCGATCGAGGGGCACCCACCGTGCTGCCCGCCTTGACTCCGCCGTCCTTGTTGGCCGACGGGGTCTCGAAGGACTCCAACGCCTCCAGGACGTCCTGGACACGGGAGATCTCCCCGTTGATGTTCTCACGGCGGCGCTCCAGGATCTCCAGCTCGCGCTTGCCGGCCTCGACCGTGGCCCGGGCCTCGCGGATCGCCTCGGCCTTGAGCTCCTCGGCCTCCCGGACGAGCGTGGCCTTCTTCTGCTCGGCCTCCTTGAGCAGCCCCTCGGCCTTCTTGACGGCGGCGATACGGACCTTGCCCGCCTCGGAATTGGCCTCCGAGACCAGGTCCTTGGCCTTGGCCTGGGCCTTGGCGAGCTGCTCCTCGGCGGCCTTGATGAGCGCGTCACAGCGGTCGCCGGTGGACTTCATGGTCTCGGCGGCCTCGCGGCGGGCCCGCTCGTGCAGCTCCTCGATCTCGCTGGTGATGCGGTCGCGCAGCTCCTCCGCCCGCTCCCTTATGGCGGTGGCGTCCCGGCGGGCGCCGACGAGCAGCTCGTCCGCGTCCGTACGGGCCTTCTCCACCAGCGAGTTGCCCTCGACCGTGGCCTCGGACACCAGCCGGTCGGCCTCCTTGCGGGACGCGCCGACCATGCTGTCGGCCTGCGCCTCGGCGTCCGCGGTGGTCTTGTGGGCCTGCTGCTGTGCCTCGGTGAGCAGCTTGTCGGCCTCGGCGGCGGTCTCGTTGATGAGCGTGTCGACCTGCTCGGCCACGTCCTGACGCCGCTTGTTGGCCTCCCTGCGCGCCTCGTCGAGGGTGCGGTCGGCCTCCTCGCGGGCGGCGTTGACCATGCGCTCGGCCTCCGCCTCCGCGTCCGCCTTGAGCCGCTCGGCGTCGCTGCGGGTCCGCTCGGCGTGCAGCTGGGCGGAGCCGATCGTCTCGGCGGCCTCGGCACGCAGCCGCTCCGCGTCCCCGCTGGCGTCCGCGATGAGCTTCTCCGCCTTGGCGATGGCGTCCGCGCGGACGCGGTCGGCCTCGGCGATGGTCTCGTTCTGGAGCAGCTCGGCCTCGTTGCGCGCCTCGGTGATGAGGGTGTCCGCCTGGGTGGCCGCGTCCGAACGCATGCGGTTGGCGTCCTCACGGGCCTCGGCACGCGTACGCGTGGCGTCCTGCTCGGCCTGCGCGATGGTGTCGGAGGCCTCGGTGCGCACCCGCTGGGCGTGCGCGGACGCCTCCGAACGCAGCCGCTCCGACTCCGCCATGGCGTCCGTCACGGTCCGCTCGGCCAGCGCCTTCGCCGCCTCGGACGCCTCGGCGGCCTCGCGGCGGATCCGGGTCGCGTCCTCGCTGGCCCGCTCCCGCTCGGCGTAGGCGTCCGCGCGGACCCGGTCCGACTCCTCCTCGGCCTCCCGGCGGGTCCGGTCCGCCGCGTGCTCGGCGGCCGAACGCAGCCCGGCGATCTCCTCCTGCGCCTGCTCGTGCAGCCCCGAGACCGAGTCCCGTACCTGCTGGGCGTGGAGCTCGGCGGCGGACACCATCTCGGTGGCCCGCCGGTCGGCCTCCTCGACCAGCCGTACCGCCTCGGCCTGCGCCTCCTCGACGCGGTTGCGCGCGGAGGCGAGCAGCTCCTCGCTCTGCTCGCGGGCCCGCTGGCGCTCCTGGTCGGCCTCCTGGCGGGCGGCGCCCAGAAGTTCCTCGGCCTCGCGGCGGCGCCGGGTGGCCTCCTCCTGGGCGGCGGCCAGCGTCTCGGACGCCTCGGTGGACAGCCGCTCGGCCGCCGCCTGCGCCTCGGCTCGGACCCGGTCGGCGGTGTCCTGGGCCTCCTGCTTGAGCCGCTCCGCCTCGGCCGCGGCCTCGGACCGCAGCCTTACGGCGATGGACTCGCCCTCGGCGCGGGACGCGGACGCGTCGGAGGCGGCCTCGTCGCGCAGCCGCTGGGCCTCGTTCTCGGCCTGCTGCTGGAGCGTGCGGATACGTTCGGCGGCCTCGGAGCGCAGCCGCTCGATCTCCTCGGCGGCCTCCCGGCGGATCCGGCCGGCCTCCTCACGAGCCTCGGTGAGCGCCTGCTCGGCGTTCGCGAACCGCTCCTCGGCCTCGGTGTGCAGCCGGGCCAGCTCCTCGGCGGCCTCCGCGCGCCGGGCCTCGACGCCCCGCTCGGTCTCCTCGCGCAACTCGCGCGCGGCCCGCTCGGCGTCCGCCTTGAGGGCCTCGGACTGCTCCAGGACCTCGGTGCGGTGCCGGTCGGCCTCCTGGCGGGTGCGCTCCAGGGTCTCCTCGGCCTGCCGGCGCAGCGTGGTCGCGCGCTCGATGGCCTCGGTGCGGACCTTCTCGCTGTCCGTGGTGGCGGTCTGCCGCAGCTCGTCCGCGTCGGCCTTGGCCTTGGCGAGCAGCTCCTCGGCGGACCTGGCCGCCTCCTCGATCTGCTGCACGGCCTCGCGCCGGGCCTCGGCACGGATCGACTCGCCCTCGGCGACCGCGTCGGAACGCAGCTGCTCGGCCTCGCCGCGCAGCCGGCGGGCCTCCTCCTGCAGCTCGACCGTCTTGGCGCGGTACTCCTTGGTGTCGTCCTTCGCCGCGCCCTTGAGCTGCTCGGCGATGTCGTGCGCTTCGGCACGCAGCCGGTCCGCCTCGGTCTCCGCCTCGGTGCGGATCCGCTCGGCCTCCTCGGCGGCGGCCTTGGTGGTCCGCTTGGCCTCCTCGGCCGCCTTGTTGAGGACGTCCTCGGCGGTCTTGGCGGCCTTGGACAGCTGGGAGGCGCTCTCCTCGGCGGTCAGGGTGCGGGCCTTCTCGGAGGCCTCCGCGATGATCTTCTCGGCCTCGGCCCTGGCGTCCGCGACCACCTGCTCGGCGTCCGCCTTGGTGGCCTCGGCGTCCTTGGTGGCCTCGCTGACCAGCCGGGCGACCTGCTCCTTCGCCGTACGGGTGCGCTGCTCGTTGGTGGCCTCGGCGCTCGACAGGGCCTTCGCGGCGTTCGTCTCGGCCTCGGTGACCAGCTTCTCGGCCTCGGACTGCGCCTTGCGCAGCGCCTCCTCGGCCTCCGCCATCCGCTGCTCGGCGGCGCGGCTCAGCTCGCTCGCCTGCCGGCGGGCCGCGTCCGACTCCGTCGCGGTGGAGCTGCGCAGCTTCTCAGCGTGGTCGGTGGCCTCCTGGGCCTGGGTGGAGGCGGCGTTCAGCAGCCGCTCGGCGTCCCTGCGGGCGCGCAGCAGGAGCTGCTCGGCCTCCGCGCGGGCCGCCTCCGCGTCGGCCTGCACCCGCTGCCGCGCCTCGGTCGCCAGCCGCTCGGCCTCCGCGCGGGCGGCGGCCATGGCCTGCTCGGCCTCGGCCCGCGACTCGTCCAGCAGCCGCCGGGCCTGGGACTCGGTCCGGGCCCGCAGCTGCTCGGCCCACGCCACGTTTTCGTTGACGTGCGACTCGACGGTCTGTCGGCGCTCCGCCAGCTCCTGGTCCAGCTGCTGGCGGCGGGTCACCGCCTCCTGGTGCAGCTCGGCCTGGAGCCGCGCGGCCTGCTCGGCGTGCTCCTGGAGGATGCGCTGGGTCTGCGCCCGGGCCTCCGCGGCCACCCGTTCCGCCTCCTGGCGGATCTGGTCGGCCTGCATCTGGGCGTTACGGAGCAGCTGCTCGGCGTGATAGCCGATGTCACCGCCGTCGAACGCGGGCCGGGACATGATGGTGCGCCGCGCCTCATGCAGCTTGGCGCGCAGCACCTCGACCTGGTAGCCGAGGTCCTCGGCATGCTGGATCGCCTTTTCCCGCTCGGTCTTCAGCCGTTTCATCTCGGCCTCGAACCGAGAGAGGTGGTCGACGTCAGCCGCCGGCTCTCGCTCCTGGCTCTCGTAGCCCCGCACTGCGCGGTCCCATCCGTCCCCTGGTCGCAACCTTCTCCGAACGAGCTCCGTCCATCCGCCGAACGGGGCCCCCGGGGAATGGTGTCAGATCAACGGCGGAGCACGGGCTGCTGCCCCGACGCTCGTCCCCCGAAACCCGGACCCCGGCATGCGGCCGCCCCGGCCCTGCGAACGTGCGAAGGGACGACCGCGCCCAACCCTACCGGCCCATATGTACGAGGGTCAGTGCTCAGGTGACTCAACAGCCGCCGAAGTGACCAGTTCTGTCAGTACGCCGTGGCAATCCTTTGGATGCAGGAAGGTGATCCGCGATCCCATGGACCCGCGCCGGGGCTCGTCGTACAGAACGCGTACGCCCTTGGAACGGATGTCCGCGGCGTCACCGTCCACATCCGCCGTACCGAAGGCGATGTGGTGCACACCCTCGCCGTTCTTCGCGAGCCACTTGCCGACCGCCGAGTCCTCCCGGGTCGGCTCCAGGAGCTGCAGGTAGGAGGCACCCCCGTCGGACGTCTCGTTGATCTTGAGCATGGCCTCCCGCACGCCCTGCTCCTCGTTGACCTCGGTGTGGAACACCTCGAAGCCGTACGTGGCCCGGTAGAACTCGACTGTCGCGTCGAGGTCGTGGCAGGCGATACCGATGTGGTCGATTCGCGTCAGCATGGATTCAGTGCAGCGCCACCGCGGTGGTTACGCAACGTGCCAGCGATCACACTGACGGCCCGATGACGGCACGGAGTGCCACTCAGTACATTCGAAGTAAACCCTCGTTCACTCCTCGGCAGTGCAGCCGGTAAGGGGAATCGCAGCTCATGACTTCTGGAACCGCTGGAACCACCTCAGTGATCGTCGCGGGCGCGCGGACGCCCATGGGACGACTGCTGGGCTCGCTGAAGTCCTTCTCCGGGGCCGACCTCGGCGGCTTCGCGATCAAGGCCGCCCTCGACCGTGCGGGGATCGGGGGCGACCAGGTGCAGTACGTGATCATGGGCCAGGTGCTCCAGGCCGGCGCGGGCCAGATCCCGGCCCGGCAGGCCGCCGTGAAGGCCGGCATCCCGATGAGCGTCCCGGCGCTCACCGTCAACAAGGTGTGCCTCTCCGGCCTCGACGCCATCGCCCTGGCGGACCAGCTGATCCGCGCCGGCGAGTTCGACATCGTGGTCGCCGGCGGCCAGGAGTCCATGACCAACGCCCCGCACCTGCTCCCGAAGTCCCGCGAGGGCTTCAAGTACGGCGCGATCGAAATGCTCGACGCGATGGCGTACGACGGCCTGACCGACCCGTGGGAGAACATCCCGATGGGCGAGTCGACGGAGAAGCACAACACCCGCCTCGGCCTCGGGCGCGAGGAGCAGGACTCGGTGGCCGCCCTGTCCCACCAGCGGGCCGCCGCCGCGCAGAAGAACGGCATCTTCGAGGCCGAGATCACCCCGGTCGAGATCCCGCAGCGCAAGGGCGAGCCGGTCGTCTTCAGCAAGGACGAGGGCATCCGCCCCGACACCACGGCCGAGTCGCTGGGCAAGCTCCGCCCGGCGTTCACCCGCGACGGCACGATCACGGCCGGTACCTCCTCGCAGATCTCGGACGGCGCGGCGGCCGTGGTCGTCATGAGCAAGGCCAAGGCCGAGGAGCTGGGCCTGGAGTGGCTCGCCGAGATCGGCGCCCACGGCAATGTGGCAGGGCCGGACAACTCCCTCCAGTCCCAGCCGTCCAACGCCATCCAGCACGCCCTGAAGAAGGAGGGCCTGGAGGTCGCCGACCTCGACCTCATCGAGATCAACGAGGCCTTCGCCGCGGTCGCCGTCCAGTCAATGAAGGACCTCGGGGTGTCCACCGAAACGGTGAACGTCAACGGCGGTGCCATCGCCCTGGGCCACCCCATCGGCATGTCCGGCGCCCGTCTCGTCCTGCACCTGGCCCTGGAGCTCAAGCGGCGCGGCGGCGGGGTCGGCGCGGCCGCGCTGTGCGGTGGCGGCGGCCAGGGTGACGCGCTGATCGTGCGGGTACCGAAGGCCTGAGCACGTTTCTCTGAGCGAACGGAAGCGAACGGAGCTGTGATGCAGGACGTCTCCTCACTGGTGGCCCAGGCCAGGGAGGGCCGACCGCGTGCGGTCGCCCGGCTGATCTCGCTGGTGGAGGGGGCGTCACCGCAGCTCAGGGAGGTCATGGCGGCGCTTGCGCCCCTGACCGGCAACGCGTATGTGGTAGGCCTGACGGGCTCCCCGGGGGTCGGCAAGTCGACCTCCACCTCGGCCCTGGTGACCGCCTATCGCAAACAGGGCAAACGGGTCGGCGTCCTGGCCGTCGACCCGTCCTCCCCCTTCTCGGGAGGCGCTCTGCTGGGCGACCGCGTCCGCATGTCCGACCACGCCTCGGACCCCGGCGTCTACATCCGCTCGATGGCCACGCGCGGCCACCTCGGCGGCCTGGCCTGGGCCGCCCCCCAGGCCATCCGCGTCCTTGACGCGGCGGGCTGTGACGTGATCATCGTCGAGACGGTCGGCGTGGGCCAGTCCGAGGTGGAGATCGCCTCCCAGGCGGACACGTCCGTCGTCCTGCTGGCCCCCGGGATGGGCGACGGCATCCAGGCGGCGAAGGCCGGAATCCTGGAGATCGGCGACGTGTACGTCGTCAACAAGGCCGACCGCGACGGCGCGGACGCCACCGCCCGCGAACTCAACCACATGCTGGGGCTCGGCGAGTCCCGCGGCCCCGGCGACTGGCGGCCCCCGATCGTCAAGACGGTCGCCGCCCGCGCGGAGGGCATCGACGAACTGGTCGAGGCCCTGGAGAAACACCGCGCGTGGATGGAGGAGCGGGGCGTCCTGGCGGAACGCCGACTGGCCCGCGCCGCCCGCGAGGTCGAGACCATCGCGGTGACGGCACTGCGCGAACGCATCGGCGACCTCCACGGAGACCGTCACATCGGCGCACTCGCGGAACGCATCATGACGGGAGAGCTGGACCCGTACCGGGCGGCGGACGAACTGGTGACCGGGCTGACGGAGAACTGATCCGGACCGGCCGACGGCCCCGGCTGCTATTTTGACCCGCATGTTCCTCTCCCTGGCGTAAGCGGGCACCCCGCGCCACCGGCACCTTCATGTCCCGTGCCGTGGCGCGCACAGGTGTCCCCTCTTCCGCCTCCGACCGAGGAACCGGCCCATGTCCGCGCTGACTTCATCGCGCCCTTCACCTGCCCGGCGACCGTCGTACGCCGCCGTCCTGCGCGTCCCGCACGCGCGCCGCACCTTCCTCGCCGCCCTCGCGGGCCGCCTCGCCTACGGCACCGTCTCCCTGTCCGTCCTGCTCTCCGTGACCCGCGCGACCGGTTCCTACGCCGTGACGGGGCTGGTGATGGCCCTCTTCGGCGGCTTTGCGGTCGTCCTGACGCCGGTCCGGGCGACCCTGGTGGACCGGTACGGCCCCCGGCGGGCCCTGCCACCCATGGCGGGCGCCTACAGCGCCCTGCTCTGCCTGCTCGCGGCCCAGACCTGGCGTCCGGGCGCCCCGCCGGCGGCGCTCGCCGTCACCGCCGCCCTCTCCGGCTGCGTCGCGCCACCCCTCGGCCCCACCATGCGGGCGGTGTGGGGGCGCCTGGTCGACGACCCGGCGCTGCTCCGGCGGGCCTACAGCCTGGACGGGGTCGCCGAGGAACTGCTGTTCGTGTCCGGCCCGGCGCTGGTCGGCCTGCTGCTGCGCTTCGGTCCCCCGCCGGCCGGGCTGCTGCTGAGCGCGGTGCTCATGCTGGCCGGCACCTGCGCGTTCGTGACGTCACCGGCGGTGCGGGGCGTGACCGGGCCGAAGCGAGAGGTCGGTGGCCAGGCCGGGGGCTTCCCGGCGGCCCCTGTGATCGCGGCCGCCGGCCTGGGGCTTGCGCTGAGCGGTGCCGACCTGCTGGTGATGGCTTTCGCCGAGCAGCGGTCGTACGGCACGGAGGTCGTCCCCTGGATCCTGGCCGCGCTCTCGGTGGGCGGCGCGGTGGGAGGCCTGCTGAACGGGGCGGTGGACTGGCGCCTCCCGGCCGCCGAACGGCTGGCGTGGCTGACGGTGGCCCTGGGCGCGGCGCTGGCCGTCGCCGGGCTGGCTCCCGGGGTCTGGTTCCTGGCCCTGGCCATGGCGGCTACGGGCGTGTTCGTGACACCGACCCTGACGACGGCGTACCTGCTGGCCGACGAGACGGCGGGCGACTCCGCCCGGACCCGGGCCGGGGCGTGGGTGAACGCGGCCGTGAACGCCGGGACCTCGGCTGGCTCGGTGGTCGCGGGGCTGGCGCTCGGGCGCCTGTCGGTGGGACTCTGCTTCGCCCTGGCGGGAGCCGCGGCCCTGGCCTCGGCAACAGGAGTGCGGGCGGTCACCCGGCTGCGCGCGTAGGGGGCTGCGGTGAGCGGCGGACGAGACCTGAACCCTCGTCCGCCGCCGTCAGGTGGCGTTCGCCGTCACGGGCGCCCGCGCTGTCCCCGCAGGTGTTCGGCGATCGGCTTCAGGCCCTTGTCGAGCTCTATGAGTGCCTCCGGCGACAGCAGGTCGATGAAGTGCCGTCGCACGGAGGCCACATGATGTGGCGCCACCTTCTTCATCATCTCCATGCCGTGCTCGGTGAGGACGGCGAACAGCCCGCGGCGATCGGACTCGCAGTTCTCCCGGCGGACCAGGTTCGCGTTCTCCATACGGGTGATCTGGTGCGAGAGCCGGCTCTTGGACTGGAGTGTCGCGGCCGCGAGGTCGCTCATTCGCAGCCGGTAGTCCTCGGCCTCGGACAGATTCACCAGGATCTCGTAGTCGTTCATTGTCAGGCCGAACGGCTGCAGATCCTTTTCGAGCTGGTACGTCAACAGCCTGTTGACCTCCAGGTGGGTGCGCCAGGCGCACTGCTCCGCATCGGTCAGCCAGCGCGTGGCCGTCTCGGTCTCCATGTATGAAGTCTACCTAAAATGTTGAAAGGCGAACTACTGAGGGTGGTGTGACTGCGCGCACGCGTTCGATGTCACACTCCGCAGACTACCGCTCACAGCCCGAAGCGACGTTGCAGGTCCCCCAGCTGTCCGGGAAGGCGCGGTGTGCCCTGCTGCTGTGAATGGCCCGTGAAAGGGCCACTCCCGCCGGGTACCCCGGGCTCATGTGGAACCGCTCCCGTGGCCTGCTCCGCCATCAGGGTCTCGGTGGACTGGAGCAGGACCGTGCCGGCCCCCACGAACTCGAACTGGTGCTCCTCTCCGGAGGCCCCGCCGAGGCCCGTCATCGCACGTAGACCGCCCATGACACCTGTCATATAACCGTGGTCGTAGTGGTGGCACGGGGAGGGGCAGTCGGCCCATCCCACGAGTGCCTGCGGATCCACCCGGATCGGGGGTTCCATGAACACCACCGGCCCGTTGGACGCGGCGACAAACTTGCCGGTTCCGATAAGGGTCAGAAAACCCGGAACGATTGACTGCTTGAGCGCGAGACTTGGCTGAAAAGCTAGCAAGTTGCCGGAGCGAATGGTCAGGTTGCCGTCGTCCAAATCGTACGAATTGACGTCGAAGGCCCGGTCGGCGAGGAGCATCTTGCCCGATCCCTCCGCCACCACCCAGTCGCTCGCGTGCAGAGGCGAATGGAAGGAAGTGCGGACGAGACGGTCCAGGCGGCCGTGCCCGACGCCGTTGAAGTCGATCGAGCCGTAGTAGGCGATCATCTTCCCCTTCTGCAGGAACCACTGGCCGCTCTTGAGCTCCACGCAGAAGGTGTACTTGTTGACGTTGTCGTCGACGGGGAGGGTCATGGGGTCGTACACGACCGGTCCGGCGGGACCGTATGCGCTCACAGCTTCTCCTCCGAGGCCTGGACGTACACCGTGCCGTTTCCGCTGAGATCCAGCTGGAACGCCTCGCCGGAGCCGCGGCCCACCATGTCCCGCCAGCCGAGCGCGGTCGACAGCTTGTTGCGGACGTCGCCGTGGTGGGCGACATAGGCCTGCGGGTCGACATGGACCGGGCGTTGCGGCGTGATCGGGATCTCGAAGATCCCTCCGTGGGCCATCACGGCGACCGAGCCGTGGCCCTTGAGGGTGGTCGTGAACAGGCCCTGGCCGGTGACCTGGCCGCGCACCATGCCCATCACACCGCCCTGGGAGCCCATGAACATCGTGCCCTGCTGGAGCGTGCCCTCGAAGGCGAGCAGCCGGTCGGCCTCGACATAGAGGGTGTCGCCGGTGAGGGTGATGACCTGGACGTGATGGCCGCCGTGCCCGAAGAAGACCGTGCCGCTGCCCTCGACGGTCATCAGCGGGGTGGCCTCGCCCGCGACCCGGCGGCCCAGCATCGACATCAGCCCGCCCTGGCCGCCCTGGATGTTGGGTGTGAAGGACACCTCGCCCTTGTAGGCGAGCATCGCTCCGCGCTGGCTGAACAGCCGCTGCCCGGGCATGACGGTCGCCTCGACCATCTTGGAGTTCACTTCGCGCAGGGCCATCTCACACATCCCCCGCGATCGTGTTCCGCTCGCTCGGCTGTACGTACACCAAGCCGTCCCCCTCGAACCGGATCTGGAAGGCCTCGCCGCCGCCCTCCCCGAGGAACGTGCGGAATGTCACTCCTGACTGGAAGGACTGGTGGAGGTTTCCCTGGTGGGCGATGTAGGCGCCCGGGTCGACGGTCAGCGGGTACTGCGGGCTCACCCGGAGTACCACCGCCGGGCCGTCCGACATGATCGCCGCCTGTCCGTGACCCTCCACCGTGGTGGTGAACAGACCGTTGCCCTGGGAGACGCCGCGCAGGCCGGTGAAGGTCGTGCCGGTGCGCAGGCCGGCGTCGGTCGCGAGCAGGTTGCTCGACTCGACGTACAGCTTGTCGCCCTGGAGGCCGACCAGGTTGATCTCGGACGCCCGGTCCGCGAACCAGCACGTCCCGTGCCCCTTCACCTCCATCACGGTCATCTGCTCGCCGGTGAGCCGCCGGGTCACCATCCCCCGTAGCCCCTCACCGCCGCCGCTAAGCTTCTTGAACGCCATCTGCCCGTCGTACGCGACCATCGAGCCGTTCTTCGCCTTCACGGCGTCCCCGGTCATCTCGACGGCGAGCACCTTGCTGCCTTGAAGTCGAAACATCGCCACGCTGCGAAGGTAGCCGCAGGCCGACGCCACCAACAGGTCCCACGGGTGGACGTCGTCCCGGATCCGCCCCCTAGGGGGCGGCCGACCACGGCACCTGGGAGCCCCGATCTTCAGGGGGCCGCCCGCCGATCGCCGGGAGGCCGGAGCTCTGGCGGGGCGCCCGCCGATCGCCGGGGACGCGTATGACCGCCTGCCCGGCCGTCAGGTCGACCGTGGACCTCGGTGGCGCCCCGTCCTCCTCCTCGTCGAGCAGCATCAACGCACTCTGCCGTTCCTTCAGCTCGTACTGCTTGCCCGGAGAGAGCCGCGTGAAGGTGCTCGACGCCGGTCGCGGAGATCTGCCGCACGAACTGCATCCCACCCGCACCCCCTCCGTCACCGGGCCCGGCCGCCCACCCCCCGCGCGGGGACCGCGAGGCTCCTTTGCCACAATGGTTGAACGTTTGTGCTCGCGTTCACAAAGCGTGGACGTCTCTCCCACCGAAGGTGACTCGTGGACATCAAGACCGCCACCGCCATCCGCCGCCTCCGCCTGGTCTCCGCCCCGGAGGCCGTCTCCTTCCTGATCCTGCTCGTCTGCTCGGTGCTGAAGCGGACCACGGACTTCAACGCGGTGCCCGTGATGGGCGCGATCCACGGTGTCCTGTTCATCCTGTACGTGATCTTCTGGGCCGACGCCTGGAACCGCGCCAAGTGGCCCCTCGGCACCGCCGCCTTCTACTTCGTCCTCTCCGTCCTGCCGACCGGCGGCTTCTTCGCCGAGCGCAAGCTGCGCCGCGAGGCCGAGGACGCGGTCATCGCGGCCCGCGCCCACAAGGAGAAGGAAGGGGTCGTGAACGCATGATCGTCGCCTTCTCCGTGACGCCGCTGGGCGTCGGCGAGGACGTCGGGGAGTACGTCGCCGACGCCGTCCGGGTGGTCCGCGAGTCCGGGCTGCCCAACCGCACCGACGCCATGTTCACCTCGATCGAGGGCGAGTGGGACGAGGTCATGGACGTCGTCAAGCGCGCCGTCGCCGCCGTCGAGAACCGCGCCCCCCGCGTCTCGCTGGTCCTCAAGGCCGACATCCGCCCGGGTGTCACCGACGGCCTCACCAGCAAGGTGGAGACGGTCGAGCGTCACCTCGCCCAGTAGTCGACAGCCCAAAGTCAGAACCCCCGGTCCTTCAAGGGCCGGGGTTTCTTGTCCCCTGTGATTGAGCGATCGCTCAAAAACGGGTAGCGTCACGGTCCCGAGGGTTTGAGCAGTCGCTCAAATACATTCAAAGGACCAGGTGACGGGGGTACGACACCAATGGGGCTCTATATAGAGGCGCACATCCGCGCCGACCTCGACGAACTGTGGGCGCACACCCAGGACCCGGCCCGGCACCAGCGCTGGGACCTCAGGTTCACCGAGATCGACCACCTCCCGCGCGCGGCGGGCGAGCCGCAGCGCTTCCGTTACGCCACGCGGGTACTGCCGTTCCTCACGGTCGCCGGCAGCGGGATCTCGGCGGGGGAGAAGGAGCGCCCCGACGGCACCCGCACCTCCGCCCTGCGCTTCGCCTCCCCGCACCCGCTCTCGCTGCTCGCCGAGGGCAGCGGCTTCTGGCGTTACGTCCCGGTCGCCGACGGCGTCCGTTTCCTCACCGGCTACGACTACCGGCCCCGCTGGGGCGCCTTCGGCGCGTTCGCCGACCGGCTCTTCCTCCGGCCGCTGATGGGCTGGGCGACCGCCTGGTCCTTCGACCGGCTGCGGCTGTGGCTGGAGCGCGGGATCACACCGGAGCGGGCGCGGTGGAACTGGCTGGCCGAGATGGCCGCCCGCGCGCTGACGGTCGCCGGCTGTGCCGCCGGCCTGAGCCGGGGCCCGGTCCTCGAGGCCCTCTCGCCCGCCGTCGCCTTCCTGGTCCCGCTCCTCCTGGTGGTCGCCCTCTCCCTGGCCCTCTTCGGGCCCCCGCTCGCCACCACCCCGGCCGCCCGCCGCTGTCTGCGCACCCCACCGACCCGGGTGACCGCGCCCCGGGTCCTGCGCACCCTGGAGAGGCGGTCGTGACTTCCATGTTCCGTACCGCGCTGGGCGCCGACTTCGACCGGCTGCACCCGCGCCTCCAACGACGCTTCTCTGTCGGCATGGCGAGCGGTGAGGCCTGTACCGGCAGGGGTGTGATGGAACGGATCTGGCACGGGCCGGCGTTCGTGAAACCGTTCCTGGCGTTGGGCAGCACCCGTAACATCCTGGTCCCGAAGGCGGGCCGGAACATTCCCTTCGTGATCGAGAACGTGCCCTACATCGACACCTACGGCCGTGAGACGGTGACCTTCGTGCGCACGTTCGACCTGCCAGGCCGCGCCCGCCGATTCGACGCCCAGATGGTGCTCAGCCCCAAGGGCGACCGCATCCTCGACTACCTCGGCACCCACCAGCACCTGGCCTCCGAGCTGCACTTCCACGCAGAGCCCGACGGCTCCCTGCTCATCCGCTCCGGCGAGCACCGGTTCAGGGAGGGCCCGGTGGACGTCCGCGTCCCCGAACTCGCCGGGGCCACCGCCGAGGTGCGTGAGTCCTATGACGACCGGACCGGCCGCTTCCGTATCCAGGTGCGGGTCGTGAACCGGTACTTCGGTCCGCTCTTCGGCTATCAGGGCTCCTTCGAGGCGTCGTACACCGACATCCGCCGCTGTGGGGTACGGCCGGGGCTGCGGCCGGTCCGTGAGGAGTCGCGCGCGTGAGCCCGGAGACCGCCAAGTCCCTGGAGACGAAGAGCAAGCTGCTGGAGGGCGCGCTGCGGACGCTCACCGAGCAGGGGATCGCCAAGACGTCCGCCCGTACGGTGGCGGCGGCCGCGGGGGTCAACCAGGCGCTGGTCTTCTACCACTTCGGATCCGTGGACGAGCTCCTCGCGGCCGCCTGCCGGTACGGAGCCGAGCGGGCCGTCGCCCGCTTCCGCCCCCGGCTCGCCGCGGCCGGCTCGCTCTCCGAACTTCTCGCCGTGGGCCGGCAGATCCACGAGGAGGAGCGCGCGGGTGGCCATGTCGCCCTGCTCGGCCAGCTGCTGGCCGGCGCCCAGACCCACGCGGCCCTCGGCCCCGCCACGGCGGCCGGGCTCGACCTGTGGATCGCGGAGATCGAGACGGTCCTCGTTCGGGTCCTCGCGGCCACCCCCTTCGGCGAGTTCGTCGACCCGGCCGGGCTCGCCCGCGCGGTCGCCGCGTCCTTCGTCGGCATCGAGCTCTACGAGGGCGTCGACGCGTCCGGCGCCCACGCGGCCCTGGACGCCCTGGAGCAACTGGGGGCGCTGGTGGCCGCGTTGGAGGACCTCGGCCCGGTCGCCCAGCGCGCGGTCCGTCACCGCCTTCGCCGCACGAACCGCCGTTGAGGCCGCCCCGGCGAGCGCGCAAGCGGGCCGCGTGCGCGATCTCCACCAGCTCGTCGTGCATCCAGCTGCGGGTGTTGGGCCGTTCCCGCGCCACGGCGGCCTGCACTTCCTGCGCGGTCCGCTCGGGCAGACCCGGGGTACAGGGCACGCAGCAGGGGTTCGGTGTCTGCCCGCCGCCCTACAAGGTCTACTCGTCCGACTTCACCGAAGTCGGCGAGGTCGCGACGGCCGAGGAGGCCGTCGCGTTGCTGGTGCGGCATCTGCCGCCGGACCTGCGACGGCCTTGACGGGGCCGTGATTGCCCCAACGGGGGCGGTGGCCGCGTCGGGTGCTTCGGTCATGGGTGCCATTCTGCGGCGGGGGCTGCCCGTACGGGCCTCGTTCTACGGGGCTGGAGCTGTCGGGCCCCTGCCGTGCCTTTGCCGTGGGCGCGGATGTGGGCCCGGGTCTGCCGTGGTGTGGGCGGGGAGGCGACCGAAAGCCGAGACACGGCTGACCGGTATATGACCGGCCGGTAAGGTCGGTGGCGTGCCGAAGCCTCTCAGTCTCCCCTTCGACCCCATCGCCCGTGCCGACGACCTCTGGAAGCAGCGCTGGGGAAACGTCCCGTCGATGGCCGCGATCACCTCGATCATGCGGGCCCAGCAGATCCTGCTGGCCGAGGTCGACGCGGTGGTCAGGCCGTACGGGCTGACGTTCGCGCGCTACGAGGCGCTGGTGCTGCTCACCTTCTCCAAGGCCGGTGAGCTGCCGATGTCGAAGATCGGCGAGCGTCTGATGGTGCACCCGACGTCCGTGACGAACACCGTCGACCGGCTGGTGAGGTCCGGTCTGGTCGACAAGCGGCCCAACCCCAACGACGGGCGCGGCACGCTCGCCACGATCACCGAGAAGGGCCGCGAGGTTGTCGAGGCGGCCACCCGGGACCTGATGGCGATGGACTTCGGGCTCGGGGTGTACGACGCCGAGGAGTGTGCGGAGATCTTCGCGATGCTGCGTCCACTGCGGGTCTCGGCGCACGACTTCGACGACCAGTGAGCCGGTCCTCCGGCGAGGAGTGACCCGGGGCAAGATCTCCCGGAACGGGTGGTTACGCTCGTCCTCATGAAAAAGAGCGTGCTGACCCGCTACCGCGTCCTGGCCTATGTCACCGGTGTGCTGCTGGTGCTGCTGTGCCTGAGCATGATCGCCAAGTACGGGCTGGACATCGGCGGTGCGGCCGACTTCACGCGGGTCGTCGCCATCGCGCACGGCTGGCTCTACGTCGTCTACCTGGTCTTCGCCTTCGACCTGGGCTCCAAGGCGAAGTGGCCGGTCGGCAAGCAGCTGTGGGTGCTGCTCGCCGGCACCGTCCCGACCGCTGCGTTCTTCGTGGAGCGCAAGGTCACCCGCGAACTCGACGCCAAGATCACCGACGCCTCCCCGGTGGCGGCCAAGGTCTGACCTCACCGCCGTACGGACACCCGTGCGGCGGTTTGGCATCGACATTTATTAGGACGTCCTAGTAAATTCGAGGGTATGGACGCTGACGCCATCACGGAGGGCCGCCTACGTTGGCAGGCCCGCTACGACGCTGCCCGCAAGCGGGACGCGGACTTCACCACGCTCTCCGGGGACCCCGTGGAGCCGGTGTACGGGCCCCGGCCTGGGGATACGTACGAGGGATTCGAGCGGATCGGCTGGCCGGGGGAGTACCCCTTCACCCGCGGGCTGTATCCGACCGGCTACCGCGGGCGGACCTGGACCATCCGCCAGTTCGCCGGGTTCGGCAACGCCGAGCAGACCAACGAGCGGTACAAGATGATCCTCGCCAACGGCGGCGGGGGTCTGTCCGTGGCCTTTGACATGCCGACCCTCATGGGCCGCGACTCCGACGACCCGCGCTCGCTGGGCGAGGTCGGGCACTGCGGGGTGGCCATCGACTCCGCCGCCGACATGGAGGTCCTGTTCAAGGACATCCCGCTGGGCGATGTCACGACGTCGATGACGATCAGCGGGCCGGCGGTGCCGGTCTTCTGCATGTACCTCGTCGCCGCCGAGCGGCAGGGCGTGGATCCGGCGGTGCTCAACGGCACGCTCCAGACCGACATCTTCAAGGAGTACATCGCCCAGAAGGAGTGGCTGTTCCAGCCCGAACCCCATCTGCGGCTCATCGGCGACCTGATGGAGTACTGCGCGGCCGGCATCCCCGCGTACAAGCCGCTGTCCGTCTCCGGCTACCACATCCGCGAGGCCGGCGCGACGGCCGCGCAGGAGCTGGCGTACACGCTCGCCGACGGCTTCGGATACGTGGAGCTGGGGCTCAGCCGCGGGCTCGACGTCGACGTCTTCGCGCCCGGGCTCTCCTTCTTCTTCGACGCGCACGTCGACTTCTTCGAGGAGATCGCCAAGTTCCGCGCGGCACGCCGGATCTGGGCGCGCTGGATGCGGGACGTGTACGGGTCCCGGTCGGACAAGTCGCAGTGGCTGCGCTTCCACACGCAGACCGCGGGCGTCTCGCTGACCGCCCAGCAGCCGTACAACAACGTGGTGCGTACGGCCGTGGAGGCGCTCGCGGCGGTGCTCGGCGGGACCAACTCGCTGCACACCAACGCCCTCGACGAGACCCTCGCGCTGCCGAGCGAGCAGGCCGCCGAGATCGCGCTGCGCACCCAGCAGGTACTCATGGAGGAGACCGGCGTCGCCAACGTGGCGGATCCGCTGGGCGGTTCCTGGTACGTCGAGCAGCTGACCGACCGGATCGAGGCCGACGCCGAGAAGATCTTCGACCAGATCAAGGAGCGCGGGCTGCGCGCCCATCCCGACGGGCGGCACCCGATCGGGCCGGTCACCTCCGGGATCCTGCGGGGCATCGAGGACGGCTGGTTCACCGGGGAGATCGCCGAGTCCGCCTTCCAGTACCAGCGGTCGTTGGAGAAGGGCGACAAGCGGGTCGTCGGCGTGAACGTCCACACCGGATCCGTCACCGGGGACCTGGAGATCCTGCGGGTCTCGCACGAGGTGGAGCGGGAGCAGGTGCGGGTGCTGGACGAGCGGAGGTCCGCGCGGGACGAGGGCGCGGTGCGCACCGCCCTGGACGCGATGCTGGGCGCCGCCCGCTCCGGGGCCAACATGATCGAGCCGATGCTCGACGCCGTACGCGCCGAGGCGACCCTGGGCGAGATCTGCGGGGTGCTGCGGGAGGAGTGGGGGGTGTACACGGAGCCGGCGGGGTTCTAGGTGGTTTCCCGGGGCACGGGTGCGGGCGGCGGGGCCTGAAACGGGCCCTGGAGAGCGCATACGGTGACCGTGACGAGTTACATCTTCACGGTCACCGACACCGACGAGGACGTCTGGGAACCGGCGCTCGCCGTCGGTCAGCTCTTCATGGGCGGTGTCAACGCCCTGGGCTCCCTGGTCCTGAAGGTGCCGACCGGACTCGACGACGTCTCCGGTGACTGGGTCCAGACGGACACCCGGCTCTACGGCGAGTTCGTCACCGCGGCCCTGCGCCGGCGTGCCTCGACGGGGCATATGGAGATGATCAAGCTGCTGGACGGCGTACTGCCGTGATGATCATGCTGGCCGGCAAGGCCGGCGCCACGGTCACCGCGAGCACGCCGACGGAGCGCGTCTATCTGGACCGGGCCCGTGACCAGGAACGTGTCCTCCAGGGGCACGTGTGGGAAATGGGTGACGGCAGCGTCGCCGTCGGGTAGTCCGGTGTGATCCGCTGACGTTACGGTTTGGTGTCGCCCAGGTTGGCCGTGTCGTCCGCAGCGCCCGCCAGGCCCAGCAGCAGAACCCTCGTCAGGCCGCGCACCCACTCCTCGTCCGCCGGTTTGCCGCTCACCAGGGCGCGGTGCACCACCGAGCCGGCCACCACGTCGAAGATCAGGTCCGCCGTGCGGTCCGCCTCGCACGGGTCGGGCTGCTCGGGGAGTTCGCCGCGTCGCTGGGCGCGCTCGCGGCCCTCCAGGACCAGCCGCTTCTGGCGGTCCACGATGGACGCGCGGATACGTTCCCGCAGCGCCTCGTCCCGGGTCGACTCGGCCACCGCCGCCATCAGCCCGCTCTTGGCCTCCGGGCGGTCCAGGATCGCCGCGAACTGGAGCACCACGCCCTCGATGTCCTCGGCGAGGCTGCCCCGGTCGGGGAGTTCGAGTTCGTCGAACAGTTCCGCGACCGCGTCCACGACCAACTCGTTCTTGCCGGCCCAGCGGCGATACAGGGTCGTCTTTGCAACCCCCGCCCGCGTCGCCACGTCTCCCAAGGTGAGCTTGGACCAGCCCAGTTCCACCAGCGCCTGCCGTGTCGCTTCCAGGATCGCGGCGTCCGCCTCGGCGCTGCGTGGGCGCCCGGTGCGGCTGGCGGGGGTGCGGCTCTGCATCCCATGACCATAACCGGCCGTTCATGTGGCGTCGTGAGGGAGATCACCGGGGCGGGGTGTCGCGCGGGGTCCCCGAGGCATTACGCTACGGGTCGTAGCGAAAGCTCGTGGATGACCGCACGGGCGACGACCGTGGCGTGGGTGGGGACCCGGCGCCCGTACTAAACGCTTGTTCGACCTGGCTTTCACAACGCTTTTCACACACGCGCGAGAACGGGGGAGGATAGACGCATGCAGCCACGGAACATGTCCATGAGCGGCGTCGTCGACCTCGCCGCGGTGAAGGCGGCCCAGGAGGCCAAGGCCAAGGCCGAGCAGACGCGCGCCGAAGCGGCCCGGCAGGGTGGTACCGGCGCCGTCGCCCCGGCCGATCTGGTCATCGACGTCGACGAAGCAGGCTTCGAGCGCGATGTCCTGCAGCGGTCCGCCGAAGTCCCTGTCGTCATCGACTTCTGGGCCGAGTGGTGTCAGCCCTGCAAGCAGCTGAGCCCGGTCCTGGAGCGCCTCGCCGTCGAGTACAACGGCCGCTTCCTGCTCGCCAAGATCGACGTCGACGCCAACCAGATGCTGATGCAGCAGTTCGGGATCCAGGGGATCCCGGCGGTGTTCGCGGTGGTCGCCGGGCAGGCGCTGCCGCTCTTCCAGGGCGCCGCCGGTGAGGACCAGATCCGGGGCACCCTCGACCAGTTGATCCAGGTCGCCGAGGAGCGCTTCGGGCTGACCGGGCTGACCGTCGATCCCGACGCGCAGCCGGGCGCCGCCCCGGCGGCCGACACCGCGATGCCCGCCGGTCCGTACGACGCGCTCCTCGAAGCCGCCGTCCAGGCGCTGGACGCGGGCGACCTGGGCGGGGCGATCCAGGCGTACCGGAACGTACTGAGCGACGACCCGGCCAACAGCGAGGCCAAACTGGGGCTCGCGCAGGCCGAGTTGCTCAAGCGTGTGCAGGGGATGGACCCGCAGCGGGTGCGCAAGGAGGCGGCCGAGAAGCCGACCGACGCCGACGCGCAGATCGCCGCCGCCGACCTGGATCTGGTGGGCGGCCATGTCGAGGACGCCTTCGGGCGGTTGATCGAGGCCGTGCAGCGTACGGCCGGGGACGACCGGGACGCCCTACGCCGACGGCTCCTTGAGCTTTTCGAGGTCGTCGGCACCGACGATCCCCGGGTCGTGGGCGCACGCCGGGCGCTGGCGCGGGCGCTGTTCTGAACACGGTGCTGACCAGTCGCTAAACGTCACGTCGTGTGATGCCGAAGTGAAAGGTTCGCCGACGACGGGTCACAGCGGCCGCTCTTTGCCAAATCTTGGTAATAGCGGTCGCTGTTACTCGCAGTAAATCAGGGCCGTTGATCTGTCTGGTTCCGTCCAGAGTTCAACGGCTTTGTTCTGCCCCTGGATGCCACCCAGTGTCGCTCTCCGAGACCAGCGGGTCTTCCTTCGGTTATCCGGCCGTTACTACCCAGTAACGAAGCCCCTTGTGCGGGCGGCGAGAATGCACCACGATCGGCGACGCTCGGTCCATTCCCGTACCCCCGACAGCCGGTCGGGCCGCGGGTTCATGTGGGTCCCCACCGAGCAGAGTCGGCGGCAGTGACGCCGGCTCTTGGGCAGGGGGGTCTTCGCCGTGAGGTGAAGCCTGTCCAGCAAGGTTGTGCGTGATGCGTGTCAGGCGCGACCAGTGGTTGTCGCTCGGGGGTGATCGCCGGTGATCGAGGTGCCGTTCGTGCCTCCGAGTGCGGGCGCTCCCCTTCCGAGGACGTAGCACTTCTCCCATCCCTGCCCGGCCGAGCCGCCGTTGGGGGCGATTCCGGGCCAGGAGATGTACGTCCGAGAAGGAGGAAATATGGAGTCCCAGGTGCGTGGCGGGACCAGATGGAAGCGGTTCGCTGTGGTCATGGTGCCCAGCGTGGCCGCCACGGCGTGTATAGGTGTCGCCCTCGCGCAGGGCGCTCTCGCCGCGTCGTTCAGTGTGTCGGGCCAGCAGTTCAAGGTCACGGCCGACCAGCTCGAAGGTAACGGCTTCGTCCAGTACGGTGCCGTCGACTCGGGTGTCACCCTCGCCGGTGACAAGACGATCCACCCGGTGGCGGTCTCGGCGTTCAACACCGCGACCATCACCAACCTGTGCCAGTCCGTGGTCACGCCGAACGTCCCGATCTTCGGGAACGTCAGCCTGATCCTTCATGCGGGCACCGACAGCGGCAAGCCGGTCGAGGCCAGCAAGCTGTACATCGACCTCGACGACCTGAGCGCCGACGCGACGTTCACCAACATCAACATCGGTGTCGCGGCCGGCAGCTCGACCAAGGGTCCCGGCATCAAGTCGGACGAGGCGAAGGCCGGCCAGACGAACCCGAACGGGTTCGCGCAGGAGGCGGACCACGCCTCGCTGTCCGGTGTGAAGCAGACGGCGTGGGCCACCACTGCCGGAACCTTCAAGCTGAGCAATCTGCACATGTCGATCTCGACGAAGGGTGCGGAGTGCTACTAAGCACCCCGTGACGGGCGGGGGAGCCGACGGCACCCCCGCCCTCCACCTTCTTCCCACGGTCTTCACAAGCGGTACAAGGCATCACCACCGCATCACACAGCACCACCACCACAGCAACGCCGCACCAGGGAGCTGTTTTCCATGAGCGCCGAGACTCCTGCCGCACCCGGCCAGTTCAGCCGCCGGAGGCTGCAGTTCCGCTCCTGGCGGGGCACGCGGCCGTTCTGGGCCGGTCTGTACATCCTGATCGCCGGTTTCCCGATCATGTACTTCCCGTACGCGCATCTCCAGATCGGCAACCTCACGGTCGCCATGGCGACCACCGCGGGTGCCGGTTCCCTGATCATCGGCGTGCTGCTCGTCGTCCTGGGCGTCAGCGTCTGGTTCCAGAAGCACATCCGCACGTTCGCGGGAGTCGCCGCGATCCTGCTGGCGCTGGTGTCCCTCCCCGTGTCCAACTTCGGCGGCTTTGTCATGGGCTTCCTGTTCGCCCTCATCGGCGGCGCGATGGCCGTGGCCTGGGCGCCGGCTGCCCCGCCGAAGCCGGAGGTGACCGGGGCGCCGGGTGCGCCGCAGCCGGAGGGCGACGTCCCCCCGGCCGGCGACGCCACCCCCGACGGGGCCACCTACTTCACGGGCGCGAACGGCGTGGGCGAGGCGAATGACCTGTCAGGAACGAGCCCGCTGGACGGGGCGAACGGGAGGCACAGTGCCGGCTGACGAGGTGACCCACGGGACTGATGTGGACGAGTCCCGTGTGAGAACCGGGCCGCGCCACGCGGCACCCAAGAAGCCGCTGTTCACCAGGTTCCACATGCCGGCCGGCAAGGCGATAGCCTCCGTGGCGATGCCGACGGCCGTGATCATGGGCATGGGGTTCACGTCGACGCTCGCGATCGCCGACACGAACAACACGTCGTCGACGTCGAACAGCCAGAAGGCCGACGAGTACAAGAACTGCGTCTCCGCCCTGGAGTCCGCCTCGCCCTCCGCGAGCGCGAGCGACGACTCCACGGGCTCGGCGACGCCGTCCCCCACGGCGTCGGCCGACGCCAAGGACTCGACGTCGTCGTCTGGCTCGGGCAAGGCCTCGGGCAAGTCCTCCTCGTCGGATTCAGGTTCCGACGACGCGGCCACGCCGACGCCGTCCGCGTCCAAGTCGTCCTCGTCGTCGGATGATTCGAGCTCCTCCTCGGGTTCGTCCGGCTCCGACGGCACGGCCACCCCTTCGCCGTCCGCCTCCGCAAGCAGCAGCGGCGGTGGCCTGCTGGGCTCGATCGGGGACGCGATCACCGGCATCCTCGGCGGCGGCAGCACCACGAGTTCGTCCTCGTCGGACTCCACCGCGAGCGCCACCCCCACGCCGTCGGCCCCGGCGTCCGCCGACTCGTCGTCCTCGTCTTCGTCGTCCTCCTCGTCGGGCAAGGACAGCGGCTCCGACGCCGTGTCCAAGACCGTCAAGAAGGTCACGGACACCGTGAAGGACACCACCGGCACGGCGACCAAGGCGGCGGACGAGGTCACCAAGGACGCCACCAAGGCGGCCGACGACGCCACCTCCACCGCCTCGCCGAGCCCGTCCGCGAGCTCCAGCACGTCGGCCGACGACTGCAAGGTCGCCACCGACGACGTGAGCGGTGTCGACAACAAGGTGGCGGTGGCGGACGACCCCTGGTACCTGAGCGCCAGCTCGCTGCTGCTGAAGAGTGCTGACTACCAGGGTGTCGTGGAGGTGAAGACGGCAAGCGGCAAGACGAAGAAGGTGCTGAAGTACGTCATCTCCGGCGGCACCGACATCGGCGACCTGCACCAGACGGTCAAGGACACGACCATCGGCAAGACCTACCACGTGCAGGCCGCGTCCGGTTCGACGTCCACGATCCGCGGCGGCGACACCACGATGTACACGGAGTCCATCTCGGGGAACCTGTTCGGACTGATCCCGATCACGTTCACCCCGGACAGCCCGCCGCCGCTGAACATCCCGCTGATCTACTTCACCAACGTGAAGGTCGTCCAGGCGGCCCAGTTCGGCGGCACCCTGCACGTACCCGGGATGCACCTCTACACCACCGACGGCACCGGCTGAGCGCCACCCACAGACCCTTTCGGGAGCCGTGCACAGAGCTGTGGCCCGGTCGTCCGCCTCGTGCGGGGGACCGGGCCACAGTGCTGACCAACGGAGGCGATGTCCGGATGACCGGGCTCTTCGACGGCCTCGACCGGCTGGACCTGGACGGGCATGTGCGCCGCTGGACGACGGTGGACGCGGACTGGGCAGGCGGGGACGTCAGCCAGTGGATCGCGGCGGCGCAGCAGTTCGTCGCCCGCCTTCAGGCGGATCCGGCCGGGGTGACCGACGAACAGTGGCGCGCGATTGCCACGGCGTGGTCCACGCTGCTGGCTGCCGCCGAGCGGTCCACCGACTCGGCCGAGGACGAATGGTTCTTTCGGGACTTGTGGCTCAGGTCCTGGCTGCTGCAGAGACTGGGCTCCCGCGGGGATGACCCCTTGTTCGATCCGGAGTTCGTCCTCGTGCGGGCCCTGGACGCCATGCCGATGAATCCAGAGGAGGCTGGAGCGCTGGCCGCGCGGTCATTTGAGATGGAGCATTCGCAGAAACCGGAGTTCCTGCCCCAGGTACGCAAACTCCGGAAGATCCGTCGGCTGCTCAACCCCGTGCGCCCCTTGGCTCCGCTCCTGGCCGACCACCCACGGTGGCAGGAGTTCCAGTCCTGGGAGCAGGTGGCCCCGGACCTGCCGTAGTCCTCCGACACAGCGAGGGCGCCCCCTGTCACAGGGGGCGCCCTCAGTGCTGTACAAGGCCCTTCAGAGGGCCGTCACTTGTTGATGCCGCCGATGTGGTGGACGCGGAGCATGTTGGTGGTGCCGGAGACGCCGGGGGGCGAGCCGGCCGTGATGATGACCGTGTCGCCCGGGTTGAAGCGGTTGATCTTGGCGAGTTCCTGGTCGACCATGTCGACCATCTCGTCCGTGCTGTTCACGAACGGCACCACGTGCGACTCCACGCCCCAGCTGAGGGTGAGCTGGTTGCGGGTGTTCTCGTCGGTGGTGAAGGCGACGATCGGCTGCTGGGCGCGGTAGCGGGACAGCCGGCGGGCGGTGTCGCCGGACTGGGTGAAGGCGACCAGGCCCCGGCCGCCGAGGAAGTCGGCGATCTCGCAGGCCGCACGGGCCACCGAACCGCCCTGCGTGCGCGGCTTCTTGCCGGGGACGAGGGGCTGCAGGCCCTTGCTCAGCAGCTCCTCCTCCGCCGCGACGACGATCTTCGACATCGTCTTGACGGTCTCCACCGGGTAGGCGCCGACGGAGGACTCCGCCGACAGCATGACCGCGTCCGCGCCGTCCAGGATCGCGTTGGCCACGTCGGAGGCCTCGGCGCGGGTCGGACGGGAGTTGGTGATCATCGACTCCATCATCTGGGTCGCCACGATCACCGGCTTGGCGTTGCGCCGGCACAGCTCGATCAGGCGCTTCTGCACCATGGGGACCCGCTCCAGCGGGTACTCGACGGCGAGGTCACCGCGGGCGACCATCACACCGTCGAACGCCATCACGACGTCCTCCATGTTCTGCACCGCCTGCGGCTTCTCCACCTTGGCGATGACGGGGACCCGGCGGCCCTCCTCGTCCATGATCCGGTGGACGTCGTTGACGTCCTTGGCGTCCCGGACGAAGGACAGGGCGACCAGGTCGCAGCCCATGCGCAGCGCGAACCGCAGGTCCTCGATGTCCTTCTCGCTCAGCGCGGGCACGTTGACGGCCGTGCCGGGCAGGTTGATGCCCTTGTGGTCGGAGACGACACCGCCCTCGATGACGATCGTCTTCACCCGCGAGCCCTCGACGTCGAGGACCTTCAGCTCGACGTTGCCGTCGTTGATGAGGATCTGGTCACCGCGCGAGACATCGCCCGGCAGGCCCTTGTAGGTGGTACCGCAGATGTGCTTGTCGCCCGGGACGTCCTCGGTCGTGATGATGAACTCGTCACCGCGCTCCAGCTCCACCGGGCCCTCGGCGAAGGTCTCCAGACGGATCTTCGGGCCCTGCAGGTCGGCGAGGACGCCGATGGCCCGGCCGGTCTCCTTGGCGGCGGCCCGGACCCGGTCGTACCGCCCCTGGTGCTCGGCGTGCGAGCCGTGGCTGAAATTGAACCGGGCCACGTTCATGCCGGCCTCGATCATGGCGACGAGCATCTCGTGGGTGTCGACCGCGGGGCCGAGAGTACAGACGATTTTCGAACGGCGCATGGGGCGATCCTATCGGTTTGTTTCGCTACGGAATATTCCGTCTGGCGGAAGATACAAATGGGCGCCGATATGCTCAGCTGTTATTTCTGGCGGAGCCGACCAGCGCGTACGTCTGGGTGGCGATCTCCAGTTCCTCATCCGTCGGCACCACGGCGACGGCGACGCGCGCATCCGCCGGCGATATCAGCCGCGGCTCGGCCGCCCGTACGGCGTTCAGCCCCGGCTCGACGGCCAGTCCCAGCCCCTCGAGCCCGGCAACGGCCGCCTCCCGCACGGGCGCCGCGTTCTCGCCGACCCCCGCCGTGAACGCCACGGCGTCCACCCGGCCGAGCACCGCGTAGTAGGCGCCGATGTACTTCTTCAGACGGTGAATGTAGATGTCGAAGGCGAGCTTCGCCTGTTCGTCGCCCTCGTCGATCCGCCGCCGGATCTCCCGCATGTCGTTGTCACCGCACAGTCCGAACAGACCGCTCCTCTTGTTGAGAAGAGTGTCGATCTCATCCATGGACATTCCGCCAACACGCGCCAAATGGAAAATGACGGCGGGATCCAGATCACCGGAACGCGTACCCATCACCAGCCCCTCCAAAGGCGTCAGACCCATGGAGGTGTCCACGCACCGGCCGCCCTCGACCGCCGAGGCGGACGCCCCGTTGCCGAGATGCAGCACGATGACGTTCACCTCTTCAGGTGTCTTTCCCAGCAGCCGCGCGGTCGCCCGGGAGACATAGGCGTGCGAGGTGCCGTGGAAGCCGTAGCGGCGGATGCGGTGCCGGTCGGCGATCTTCGGGTCGATCGCGTAGCGGGCCGCCGACTCCGGCATGGCCGTGTGGAACGCCGTGTCGAAGACGGCGACCTGCGGCAGATCCGGGCGCAGCGCCTGCGCGGTACGGATGCCGGTCAGGTTGGCCGGGTTGTGCAGCGGGGCGACCGGGATCAGCCGCTCGATCTCGGTGAGCACCTCGTCGTCGATCACGGTCGGCTCGGTGAAGAACATCCCGCCGTGCACCACCCGGTGCCCGATCGCCGCCAGCTCCGGAGAGTCGAGCCCCAGCCCGTCCCCGGACAGCTCTTCCGCCACGGCCTTCAGGGCGGCCTCGTGATCGGAGATCGGCCCGGTGTGCTCGCGGGTGTCGCCGGTGGCGAGGCAGCTGTGGCTGAGCCGCGAGGTCTGCTCGCCGATCCGCTCGACGAGACCCACCGCCAGCCGACTGCTGTCCCGCATGTCCAGCAGCTGGTACTTCACCGACGAGGAGCCGGAGTTGAGGACGAGGACACGGGTGGGACTCACTGGGCGGACGCCTTCTCGTTGGAGGAATCGTAGGAGGAATCGAGGGTCTGGGCCTGGATCGCCGTGATGGCGACGGTCGTGACGATGTCCTGGACGAGGGCGCCCCTGGACAGGTCGTTGACGGGCTTGCGCAGCCCCTGGAGCACCGGTCCGACGGCGATCGCGCCCGCCGAACGCTGCACGGCCTTGTAGGTGTTGTTGCCGGTGTTGAGGTCCGGGAAGATCAGCACGCTGGCCTGTCCGGCGACCTCGGAGCCCGGCAGCTTGGTCGCCGCGACGCTCGGCTCCACGGCCGCGTCGTACTGGATCGGCCCCTCGATCTTCAGGTCGGGCCTGCGCGAGCGCGCCAGCTCCGTCGCCTCCCGCACCTTGTCGACGTCCGCCCCCGAACCCGACGTACCCGTGGAGTACGACAGCATCGCGATCCGCGGGTCCACCCCGAACTGGGCGGCGGTCGCGGCCGACTGGATGGCGATGTCGGCGAGCTGCTCGGCGTTGGGGTCCGGGTTGACCGCGCAGTCGCCGTAGACCAGCACCTTGTCGGCGAGGCACATGAAGAACACGGACGAGACGATGGAGGACTCCGGCTTCGCCCTCCCGTCGCCCGCCACCGCCCTATCCGACGCGCTTTGCGCGGCCCCCCTTGTTCTTATGATCTCGAAGGCCGGCCGGATGGTCGCCGCCGTGGAGTGCACGGACCCGGAGACCATGCCGTCCGCCAGCCCCTCCTGGACCATCAGGGTGCCGAAGTAGTTGACGTCGGTGACCACGTCGTACGCCAGCTCCACCGTCACGCCCTTGTGGGCACGCAGCAGGGCGTACTGCTCGGCGAAGGTGTCGCGCAGTTCGGAGGTGACCGGGTCGATCAGCTGGGCGTCGCCGAGGTCGATACCGAGGTCGGCGGCCTTCTTGCGGATCTGGTCGACCGGACCGAGCAGGGTCAGATCGCAGACGCCCCGGCGCAGCAGCACCTCGGCCGCGTGCAGCACCCGCGTCTCGGTGCCCTCCGGCAGGACGACCCGCCGTTTGTCCGTACGCGCCTGCTCGAGCAGCTTGTGCTCGAACATCATCGGGGTGAGCCGGCCGCTGCTCGGCGCCGAGACCCGCTTGTTGAGGCCGGCGGTGTCGACGTGCCGCTCGAACAGACCGAGCGCGGTCTCCGCCTTGCGCGGGGTGGCCGCGTTCAGCTTGCCCTCCAGGGAGAACAGCTGGGCGGCGGTCGGGAAGCTGTTGCCCGGCACCGAGAGGACCGGGGTGCCCGGGGCGAGCCGGGCGGCGAGAGTGAGGATCTCGTCGGTCGGCCGCTCGTTGAGGGTGAGCAGCACGCCGGCTATCGGCGGGGTGCCGGCGCTGTGCGCGGCCAGCGAGCCGACGACCAGGTCGGCGCGGTCGCCGGGGGTCACCACCAGGCAGCCGGGAGTCAGGGCGTTCAGGAAGTTCGGCAGCATCGCACCGCCGAAGACGAAGTCCAGCGCGTCCCGGGCGAGGCCCGAGTCGTCGCCGAGCAGCACCTTGGCGCCGAGCGCGTGGGTGATCTGGGCGACCGTCGGCGCGGACAGCGCGGGCTCGTCCGGCAGCACGTACGTCGGCACCGGCAGCCGGTCGGTGATCCGGTCGGCTATCTCGTCGCGGTCCTCGCGGGCGACCCGGTTGGCGACCATCGCCAGGACGTCACAGCCGAGACCGTCGTACGCCCGGAACGCGTTCCGGGTCTCCGCGAGCACCGACTCGGCGCTCTGGTCGCGGCCGCCGACCACCGGGATCACGGAGGCGCCGAACTCGTTGGCGAGCCGGGCGTTGAGGGACAGCTCGTCCGGGAACTGGGTGTCGGCGAAGTCGGTGCCGAGGACGAGGACGACGTCGTAGGCGCGGGCGACCAGGTGGAATCGGTCGACGAGGGTGGAGACCAGTTCGTCGGCGCCCTGCTCCGCCTGGAGGGCGGACGCCTCGTGGTAGTCCATGCCGTAGACGGTCCCCGGGTCCTGGGAGAGGCGGTACCGCGCACGCAGCAGCTCGAACAGCCGGTCGGGGCCGTCGTGGACGAGGGGGCGGAAGACGCCGACCCGGTCGACCTGCCGGGTCAGGAGCTCCATCATGCCCAGCTCCACGACCTGGCGGCCGTCGCCGCGGTCGATCCCGGTCACGTACACGCTGCGCGTCACGTGTGCACTCCGTTCCGTCTTCGCCGTGTCATAAAAATCGCCCACCGAGGTGAGCAGAACCCTCTTGACAATACCCCCGGCGCCGGATAAGGCGCCCGTCAGGACTCCACCCGCCCGCCCGGCATGAAACAATCGGATCGGCTCACCGGTAACGACAGCGAGCAGGAGACACACCACCATGCGCATCGGAGTTCTCACCGCAGGCGGCGACTGCCCCGGCCTGAACGCCGTCATCCGATCGGTGGTACACCGGGCAGTCGCACAGTACGACGACGAGGTCATCGGTTTCGAGGACGGCTTCCGGGGTCTGCTCGACGGCCACTACCGCTCCCTCGACCTGGACGCCGTCAGCGGCATCCTCGCCCGCGGCGGCACGATCCTGGGCTCGTCGCGCCTGGAGCGGGACCGGCTGCGTGAAGCGTGCGAGCGGGCCACCGACATGGTCGAGGAGTTCGGCATCGACGCGCTGATCCCGATCGGCGGCGAGGGCACGCTGACGGCGGCGCGGTTGCTGTCCGACGCCGGCCTGCCGGTCGTGGGCGTCCCGAAGACCATCGACAACGACATCTCCTCGACCGACCGCACGTTCGGCTTCGACACGGCGGTGGGCGTCGCCACGGAGGCGATGGACCGGCTGAAGACCACCGCCGAGTCCCACCAGCGGGTGATGGTCGTCGAGGTCATGGGCCGGCACGCCGGGTGGATCGCCCTGGAGTCCGGGATGGCGGCCGGTGCGCACGGCATCTGCCTCCCCGAGCGGCCCTTCGACCCGGCCGACCTGGTCAAGATGGTCGAGGAGCGGTTCGCCCGCGGCAAGAAGTTCGCCGTGGTGTGCGTGGCCGAGGGAGCGCATCCCGCAGAGGGCTCGATGGACTACGGCAAGGGCGCGATCGACCAGTACGGCCACGAGCGCTTCCAGGGCATCGGTACGGCCCTGGCGTACGAGCTGGAGCGACGGCTCGGCAAGGAGGCCAAGCCGGTCATCCTCGGGCACATCCAGCGGGGCGGCACGCCGACGGCGTACGACCGTGTCCTCGCGACGCGGTTCGGGTGGCACGCCGTGGAGGCGGCGCACCAGGGCGAGTTCGGCAAGATGACGGCGCTGCGGGGGACGGACATCCTGATGGTGCCGCTGGCCGAGGCGGTGACCGAGTTGAAGACGGTTCCCAAGGACCGGATGGACGAGGCGGAGTCGGTGTTCTAGGGGGCGCGTCCGGCCGGGGCGTTCAGGAAGCACCGGTCAGGAAGCACCCTCCTCCACGCCGTTCCAGAACCGGGGCACTATCCCGGTCAGGAAGTCCTCGCCCCGCTCCTTGGCGTCCTCCGTCGTGGTCGTGTTGCCCCAGGCCAGGGTGGCCGTCATCTGGCCCTGGTAGTCCTCGTGCAACCCCCGCAGGACGTTCTCGACCACCCGTTTGTCCAGGGGGACCACCTTGGTCACCGGGCGGACATAGCCCTGCCAGCGGGTGGTGACCGCGCTGCGCAGCAGTTCGGCCAGTTTCTCCTCGCGGCCGGTGACGGTGATGAAGTCCGGCAGGGAGAGCCTGAGCAGGTCGGCGAGGGCGGCGGACTGGCGTTCCGTGCCCTGCCACTGCTCGTCCTCCTCCATGGCCAGGTAGACGAGGAGTTCGAGACCCACGGCCATCGCCACGTCCTCGGGTGCCAGCCCGCGGGCGACGCGATGCTCGCGCAGGGTCCGCGGCCGGCCGATCAGTTCGCCCGGGGAGCACCACAACACGCCCGAGAGCGCGGTGAGTTCGGGACTGCTGGGGATCAGTGCCCCGCGCTCCCAGGCGAGGATGAGATCGGGGCTGGCGTACGGCAGCCCGTACGAGGCCCGCAGATGGTGGGCCACGTGCTCGGGGCCCATACCGAGAGCGGCACGGAGTCTGCGGGCGGCGGGGGCGTTGAAGGGGGGACCTGGCTGGTTCGGCAGAGCTGGGGGTCGGCGCACAGCGCACAAACTAAGGGCACGCGAGGGCACTGACTACGGTCTGTTCGGCCAGGAACACGGATTGTGGGAACGTACGGATTCGACCGTACGGCCGAACTGTGCGTCCCTTGACGGCACCGCCGCACTCCTTGGCGACCCCGCCTCACCCCTTGACGGCGCCGCCCAGCGCGAACCCGCCGCCCAGCCGGCGCGCCACCAGGACGTACAGCAGGATCACCGGCGTCGAGTAGATGACGGAGAACGCGGCGAGCTGGCCGTAGGCGACCATGCCACGGTTGCCGAAGAAGTCGTTGATGCTGACCGAGGCGGGCATCTGGTCCGGCGAGAGCAGCAGCATGAAGGGGACGAAGAAGTTGCCCCACATCATCACGAAGGCGAAGACGGTGACGACGGCGAGCCCCGGCCCCATCAGCGGCAGCACGATCCGGACCAGCGACTGGAACGAACTGGCGCCGTCAGTCCAGGCGGCCTCCTCCAGCTCCTTCGGTACGCCGTCCATGAAGTTCTTCATCAGCCAGATGGCGAAGGGGAGCTGGGAGGCGGCGAAGAACAGGATGGTGCCCTGCAGGGTGTCGATGAGGTTGATCCGTACGAACAGCGCGTACACCGGCACCATGATCGCGGTGATTGGCAGGCTGGTCGCGAAGAGGATGGAGAGCAGGAACGGCCGGTTGAGCCGGGAGCGGTAGCGGGAGAGCGGGTAGGCGGCGAGGGCGGCGCAGACGACGGTGAGCGCGGTGGCGCCGCCGCAGAGGATCAGGCTGTTGAGGAGTGGGGTGTAGGTGATGTCGGGGGTGAGGATCGCGTCGAAGTTGGCGAAGGTGAACCCGTCCGGGATCCTCACCCGGAGATCGGCGTGCGGATCGACGGCGGAGAGCAGCACCCAGGCGAGCGGCAGCACGAAGGCGGCGGCCACGACGAGAAGTCCGAGGTCGGCGGCGAGGCGGCGGGAGCGCCGGCGATTGCGAGGCATCTGTCTTGTTCACACCTCCGTACGCAACAGCCGCATATAGACGACCGAGAAGAGCGAGCCGACCAGGAGAAGGAGCAGGGCGACCGCCGTCCCGTACCCGATCATGCTGTTCTGGAAGGCCTGTTCGTACATGAAGAGGGGCAGGGTCTGGCTCTTGTCGCCGGGCCCGCCCCGGGTCATCACCCAGATCAGCCCGAAGACGGAGAGCGTCTGAAGGGTGTTGAGCATCAGGTTCGTCCCGATGGACCGGCGGATCATCGGCAGCGTGATGTGCCACATCCGGCGCCAGCCCCCGGCGCCGTCGACCTCCGCCGACTCCTCGATCTCGTTGGGTATCTCGTCGAGGGCGGCGGAGTAGACGAGCATCGAGAAGGCGGTGCCCCGCCACACGTTGGCGAACGACACGGCCAGGATCGGCAGTGTGAACAGCCAGTTCTGGGACGGGAGATGGAGGAAGTCGAGGATGGCGTTGAGGGTGCCCTCCCGCCGGAAGAAGGCGTACAGCAGAAACCCGGCGACGACCTCCGGCAGCACCCACGCCGTGATCACGATCCCGCCGGTGAGCGTCCGCACCGGCTTCGACGCCCGCCGCATCAGTGCGGCGAGCGCCAGCCCCAGCGTGTTCTGCCCGACGAGCGCGGACAGCACGGTGAAGACGAGGGTCAGCCAGACGGCGTTCAGGAAGGCGTCGTCCCCGAACGCCGTACGGAAGTTGGCGAAACCGACGAAGGAGGAGTGCGCCTGGCCGGTGAGCTGGAGGTCGGTGAAGGCGATGTAGGCGCAGTAGACGATGGGCCCGCCGAGGAAGAGGAGGATCAGGACCAGGGCGGGGGTGAGCGGGAGAGTGCGGGCGATGCGACGGGTGATCACCGGGTGACCACTTGGTTGTCGGTGACGTCCTTGAGCGTCGAGTCGTAGGTACTCGCCGCCTTGTCGACCGACGCGTCACCGGTGGTCACGCTCTCCATGGCCTCCTGGATGGCGGTGGAGACCTTCGGATAGGCCGTGTAGGCGGGCCGGTAGTGCGTACTGGCGACGAGATCGGTGAAGAACTTGATGCCGGGCTGGGCGGACGTGTACGACGGGTCACTCGCGACGTCCTTCCGCACCGAGATCCCCGAGTTGGCGATGTACCACTTCTCCGCGTTCGCCTTGGTCTGCATGGTCTTGATGAAGTCGAAGGCGAGGTCGGGGTTGCCTGCCTTGGCGGGGACGGCCCAGGTCCAGCCGCCGGACATGCTCACCTTGCCGGGCGCCTGGCCGTGCTGGGTCGGCATGTAGGCGAGACCGAGCTGCCTGGACCAGTCGGACCACTCGTGACCGCTGCCCTTGAGCCAGTTCTGCGGAAGCCAGGACCCGTCGAGGTTGATGCCCAGCTTGCCCTGGGGCATGAGTCCACCCCAGACGGTGTTCCGGTAGTTGGGGTCCAGAGCGTCGGAGACGTCCGGCCCCAGCTTGTCCTTGTACACGGTCTCGACGAAGGACAACGCGTCCTTGAACCCCTGACTCCCGGCGATCCACTTCTTGCTCGTCTTGTCGTAGAGCGGGTCACCGGCCCCGTCGTCGGTGCCGTACAGCAGCATCTCGAAGCCCTGCATGCTGGCGGTCTCACCGGCGGCCTTGCCGGTGTAGACGTTGAGGGGCGTGACGCCGGGTACCTTGGCCTTGATGGTCCGGGCGGCGGCGAGCACGTCGTCCCAGCTCTTGGGCTGCCAGTCGGTGGGCAGCCCGGCCTTCTTGAACACCCGCTTGTCGAACCAGAGGCCGCGGGTGTCGGTGCCGTCCGGGACGCCGTACGTCTTCCCGTCCTCTCCTCTGGCCGCCGACTTCGCGGTGTCGATGAACTGCCCCCAGTCCTTCCACTTGGCGAGGTAGGAGTCCAGGGGCTTCAGATACCCGCTGGTGATGTCGGAGTTGATGAGGAAGGTGTCCTCGTAGACGAGGTCGGGAGCGGTTCGCGGGGACCTCAGCATCTGCTGGAGCTTGGTGTAGTAGTCCGCGTCCGAGGCCTTGATGGGAACGAGCTCCACCTTCTTCCCCGGGTACTCCTTCTCGAACTGCTTCTTGATGTCCGCGAGATATGTGTCCGTCACCTTGATGGAGTTGTCCATGGACTGCTTGAAGGAGACCTTCACGGTGTCGGGACTGCTCCCGGATCCGCTGCTGCACGCGGTGAGCGAAGCGGCGGAGGTGACAAGAGCGAGGGCAACGATGCTGACGGCGGTGGGGCGCACGGGCACGACCTCCTCGGGGCGCACTGCGCTGTGGCCTGGGGGTTCGTCTCTCTTGCCGTGTGAAGGTAAGTGGAGTGGTCTAGTCAGGTCAATGAGTGTGCGGGGGTTTGCTGGGGGAGGGAGGAGGCGAGGATCCCCCCATGCCGAACAGCTGCTCGCCGAAGCCGCCCAAGCCCTCACCTGGGCCGCCCGACTCGCCCCCCTACCGCCCCCGCCCCCACCGATAAACCAACTCCGGTCTCCCCACCTGCCCGTACAACGGGCTCCGCCCGGCCCGCCCCGCCTCCACCAGGTGTTCCAGATACCGTCGCGCCGTGATCCGGGAAATCCCCACGCTCTCCGCCAGCGCCGCCGCGGTCAGTCCCTCCTCCGCCTCCCGCAACGCGACCGTCACCCGCTCCAGCGTCGGTGCGCTCAACCCCTTCGGGAGCGCCGCGGGCGACGGCGCCCGAAGCGTGGCCAGTGCCCGGTCCACCTCGTCCTGGCCGCTCGCCTCGCCCGCCGCCGCACGGAACTCCGCGTACCGGGTCAGCCGGTCCCGGAGCGTCGCGAAGGTGAACGGCTTCAGCACGTACTGCACGACCCCCAGCGAGACCCCCTCCCGCACCACCGTCAGATCCCGTGCCGACGTCACTGCTATGACGTCCGCCTGATGTCCCGCCGCCCGCAGCGACCGCGCGAACTGCAAGCCGTGCACGTCCGGCAGGTGCAGGTCCAGCAGGAGCAGATCCACCGCCGTACGGTCCAGGACGCGCCGCGCCTCCGCCCCGCTGTGCGCCTTCCCCACCGCCACGAACCCCGGCACCCGCCCCACGTACATCACATGCGCGTCCGCGGCCACCGGATCGTCCTCGACCACCAGCACTCTGATCGGTTCCCCGGCCATCACACCTCGCCCCCCACCACAGACGCCCGCAAGGGCAACCGCACCTCGAACACCGCCCCGCCCTCCGGCGCCTCCGTCACGGTCAGAGTGCCCTCGAGCCGTACGACCGCCTGTCGGACGAGCGCCAGACCGAGCCCCCGCCCGCCCGGCCCCGCCGGCTTCGTCGTGAAGCCGCGCTGGAAGACCAGTTCCGCATGTGCGGGGTCCACCCCGGCCCCCGTGTCCGCCACCCTCATCACCAGCTCGGCATCGTGATCGTCCGCGTACGCGGTCACCGTCACCCGCGCCCGGACCGTCCCCTGGGCCGCGTCCACCGCGTTGTCGATCAGGTTGCCGAGGATGGTGACCAGATCGCGCGCCGACAGGCTCTCCGGTAGCAAACCGTCATCCAGCCGGCTCTCGTCCGAGACCACCAGCTCGACACCCCGCTCGTTCGCCTGGGCCGTCTTGCCCAGCAGCAGTGCGGCAAGGACCGGTTCGCTGACCGCCGCGACCACCTGGTCGGTCAGCGCCTGCGCCAGCTCCAGTTCCGCCGTCGCGAAGTCCACCGCCTCCTCCGCCCGGCCCAGCTCGATCAGGGAGACGACGGTGTGGAGGCGGTTCGCCGCCTCGTGCGCCTGGGAGCGCAGCGCCTGCGTGAAGCCCCGCTCCGAGTCCAACTCGCCCGTAAGGGCCTGTAGTTCGGTGACGTCCCGGAGGGTGACCACCGTGCCGCGGCGCTCGCCGCCCGACACCGGCGAGGTGTTCAGCACCAGCACCCGGTCCGCCGTCAGATGCACCTCGTCCACCCGGGGCTCCGAGGCCAGCAGCGCGCCCGTCAGCGGCGCCGGCAGGCCCAGCTCGGCCACCGAGCGGCCCACGACCTCCCCCTCCGGGCCCACCCCCAGCAGTTCCCGGCCCCCGTCGTTGATCAGCGCCACCCGGAACTGGCCGTCCAGCATCAGCAGGCCCTCGCGGACCGCGTGCAGCGCCGCCTGGTGGTAGTCGTGCATCCGGCTCAGCTCCGAGGCGTTCATGCCGTGCGTGTGACGTCGTAGCCGCGCGTTGATCACGTACGTGCCGATCGCGCCCAGCGCCAGCGCGCCCGCCGCCACCCCCAGCAGCGCCGTCACCTGCTCCTGGACCCGCTGGCTGATCGCCTCGACCTTGATGCCGGCGCTCACCAGACCGATCACCCGGCCGTTGTCCAGGATCGGTGTCACCGTGCGCACCGACGGGCCGAGGGTGCCCTTGTACGTCTCGCTGTAGGTGTGGCCGTGCTGGGCCGCCTCGATATGGCCCAGGTAGTGCCTGCCGATCTCGTTCTTGTCGGGGTGGGTCCAGCGGATGCCGTCCGGGGTCATGATCGTGATGAAGTCGACCTCGGTGTCATGCGTGACCTGGAGGGCGTACGGCTGCAAGAGGGTGCTCGGATCGGACGTGTGGATCGCCGTACGGACCGAGGGGGCGTCGGCGACCGACCGTGCCACCGCCGCTGCCTGCCGGGTCGCCGCCTCCTCCGCCTGGTGGCGGTCGCTGACGTAGGTGAAGAGCGCGTATCCGGCGACCAGCACCGCTATCAGCACCGCCTGCATGGCGAACAGCTGGCCGGCCAGGCTGCGGGGGCGGGAGACGGTCGGGAAGCGCATGTCAGCAGTGTGCCTCTCGGGTTAACGATGAACTAAATGAACGGAAGGGTGACCGGCCTCACAGACCAGGAGATAGTCACGGCAACCCCCATATCCCCCGGACGTGAGCCGCACGCCGGTGATGCCGACGAAGACGTCAAGGAGGGCAGCCGTGGCCGCCGCAAGCACCCCCAGTACGGCACCTGCCGCACCCGCCGTGAAGCGGGACCGTACCCATTACCTGTACATCGCCGTGATCGTCGCGGTCGCGCTGGGCATCGCCGTGGGCCTCATCTGGCCCGACGCCGGAGTCGAGCTCAAGCCGCTGGGCACCGGCTTCGTCAACCTGATCAAGATGATGATCTCGCCGATCATCTTCTGCACGATCGTGCTCGGGATCGGGTCCGTTCGGAAGGCCGCCAAGGTCGGGGCCGTGGGCGGTATCGCGCTCGGCTACTTCCTGGTGATGTCGCTGGTCGCGCTCACCATCGGGCTGGTCGTCGGCAACATCCTGCACCCCGGTGACGGGCTGCACATCACCAACGCGCTCAAGGCCTCCGGACACGCCCAGGTGGACTCCGAGGCGCTCGGCGGCGTCGACTTCGTGCTGTCGATCATTCCGACCACCTTCGTCTCCGCCTTCACCGAGGGCCAGGTGCTGCAGACGCTGCTGATCGCGCTGCTCGCCGGGTTCGCGTTGCAGGCCATGGGATCGGCCGGGCAGCCGGTGCTGCGGGGCATCGAGCACATCCAGCGGCTCGTCTTCCGCATCCTGGGCATGATCATGTGGGCCGCGCCGATCGGTGCGTTCGGTGCCATCGCGGCCGTCGTCGGGTCCGCCGGGCTCGACGCGCTCAAGAGCCTCGCCGTGCTGATGCTCGGCTTCTACATCACCTGTGTGCTGTTCGTGTTCGTGGTGCTGGGCGCGATGCTCCGGGCCATCGCCGGGCTGAACATCTTCTCCCTCTTCAAATACCTCGCCCGCGAGTTCCTGCTGATCCTGTCCACCTCCTCCTCCGAGTCCGCACTGCCGCGGCTCATCGCGAAGATGGAGCACCTGGGGGTCAGCAAGCCGGTCGTCGGCATCACCGTTCCGACGGGGTACTCCTTCAACCTCGACGGCACGATGATCTACATGACCATGGCGTCGCTGTACATCGCCGACGCCCTCGGTACGCCGATGTCGATCGGTGAGCAGATCCCACTGCTGCTCTTCCTGCTGCTGGCCTCGAAGGGCGCGGCGGGCGTCAGCGGCGCCGGTCTGGCCACGCTGGCCGGCGGTCTGCAGTCGCACAAGCCCGCGCTGGTGGACGGCGTCGGCCTGATCGTCGGCATCGACCGGTTCATGAGCGAGGCCCGCGCGCTGACGAACTTCGCGGGCAACGCGGTCGCCACGGTGCTGATCGGCACCTGGACCAAGGAGATCGACAAGGGCCGCGTGCGGCGGGTGCTCGCCGGTGAGCTGCCGTTCGACGAGAAGACGCTGCTGGACGAGGGGGAGCCGACGGTGCCCGAGCTGCCCGAGCAGCGGGAGGAGCTGGCGAAGGCCTAGGCGACTGCCGGGTTGCCGTGCATGCGCGGCCGCCGGTCATGGGTGGCTGGTCGCGCCCACGCGGCGGAGCCGCACATCGACACGGCCCCGCGCCCCTCACGGGGCGCTGCCCCCGGTGTCCGTAAAGCCGCCGGATGTCAAAGCCGCCGGATGTCCGGCTCGGCCTGAACCCGGGCCGGCCGTCCGGTCATCGCCCTCCGGGCGGCTGAGAACTCCTCCTCTTCGCTCAGCCGCCCGGGGCAGGCCCAAAGGGACTACTCGCTCAACTCGGCCACCAGCTCCGTGGCCCTGGAGGCGGGCACGCCCGCCGCCGTCAGTGCGCTGACCGCGGCCGAGCGGCCCGCCTCCTTCGCGTCCAGCAGCCCGTCGTTCACCGCCTCCATCACCGCGAACAGCAGCTGCTCGTGGACGTACGCGAGCGCCGGCGCCGGCAGCGGTGAGCTGAAGTCGCCCTCGTCGAGGCCGCGTTGCAGCATCTCCACCTTCTTCTCGCGCAGGGGCGCCAGACGGTCGCGGATGCCCTGCATGGTGACCGTGCGCTGGGCGAGGCCGACCAGCAGCCGGTAGCGGTCGGCGATCTCCCAGATGGCCAGCACCGAGCGGGCCACCGACTCCGCCGGGTCCGCCGTCTCCCGGCGGGCCCCCGCGTCGGCGGCGGCCAGCGCCTCCACCGCGCCGTCGACCAGCGTGCCGATCAGCGCCTCACGGCTCGGGAAATGGCCGTACACGGTCCGTCGTACGACCCCTGCCGCGCGTGCGATCTGGTCCATCGAGGCGTCGGGGTCGCGCAGCAGCTCGGCGAGGGCGACGTCGAGGATGCGGCGCCGGTTCACGTCGGCGCGGGAGGTGTTACCCGTGGTCATGGCTGCCATTGTGCCTGCCCGCGGCCTGGCTCACCGTCCCTGCGCAAGGGCTTCACCTCCTTCATTTGCACAGTGGTGTGCATATCCCTTACATTGCACATGGTTGTGCAATTGCACTCCGCTGTGCAAGTCAACTCGTGCGCATCAGACCGCATCGGACGCGAGGAAGGCGATCCCTGCCATGCGACTCGTCATGAAGGAACCGGTCGAGACGATGGAGCGGCCGTATCCGCGCCGCTGGTGGGCACTGCTCGTGCTCTGCCTGAGCCTGCTGATCATCGTGATGGCCAACACCGCCCTCACGGTGGCCGCGCCGGACATGACCACCGACCTGGGGCTCAGCAGCGCCGACCTGCAGTGGGTCATCGACGGCTACACCGTCCCGTACGCCGCCCTGATGCTGCTGCTCGGCGCGATCGGCGACAAGTACAGCCGCCGTGGAGCGCTCATCCTCGGCCTGGTCGTGTTCGGGGGCGGGGCCGTCTTCGGATATCTCGCCGACAGCGCTACGACCGTGATCGCGGCCCGTGCCGTGATGGGCACCGGCGCCGCGCTGATCATGCCCGCCACCCTCTCCCTGCTCGCCGCGACCTTCCCGCGCCATGAGCGGGCGAAGGCCATCACCCTGTGGACCGCCACCGCCGGGCTCGCCATCGCCGCCGGGCCGGTGGTCGCCGGCGCCCTGCTGCGCGACCACGGCTGGTCCTCGACCTTCCTCATCAACGTGCCGATCGCGGCCGTCGCGATCGCCGGCGCCCTCGTCCTCGTACCGCCGTCCAGGGCCGGTCACCACGACCGGATCGACTACGTCGGCGGGCTGCTCTCCGTGGTCTGGGTCGGCTCGCTGGTCTACATGATCATCGAAGGGCCGCACTTCGGCTGGGGCGTCAAGGCGGTCACCGCGGCCGTGGTCGCGGGCGCCGGTCTCGTCGCCTTCGTCCTGTGGGAGCTGCGCCACCCGCACCCGGTCCTGGACGTCCGCCGGTTCGCCCAGCGCCGTTTCGCCGGGTCCAACCTCGCCGTCGCCCTGTTCTTCCTGGCCGTGTTCGGCGCCTTCTACTACCTGACCCAGCACCTCCAGTTCGTCCTCGGCTACGACGCCCTCGGCACCGGCGTGCGGATGCTCCCGCTGGCCGGCGCGGTCTTCGCCGGCTCGGCCCTGACCGGCTGGCTCACCCCGCGCGTCGGCATGAAGTGGACGGTGACGGCCGGAATGGTCGGCGGTACCACCGCCCTGGCCCTGCTGACCCGGGTGGACGCCTCCTCCGCGTACGGCGACTTCGTCGCGCCCCTGATCATCCTCGGCCTGGCCATCGGCCTCGCGCTCTCGCCCTGCACGGACGCGATCATGGGAGCCTTCCCGGAGTCCGAACTGGGCGTCGGCGGCGCCGTCAACGACACCTCGCTGGAGCTCGGCGGCTCCCTCGGCATCGCCATCCTCGGCTCGCTGCTCGCCACCTCGTACGGCAACCACCTCACGGCCGCCACCAGCGGCAGCAAGCTGCCCGCGAGCGCCCTCGCCACCGCACAGGACTCGGTCGGCGCCGGCTACGCGGTCGCCCAGGGCATCGGCGAGAAGGCCCGGCAGACGGCCGCCAGGGCCGCGCAGGCCACCGACCCGCAGCAGGCGGCCCAGTTGAAGGCGCAGGCACAGCAGCTGGCACAGGGCGCCCGGCAGATGACGGACGCCGTCGGCTCCTCCTTCGCCGACGCCGTGGCCCACACCAGCCTGGTCGGCGCGGTGATCCTGGGCATCGGGACCGTGCTCGTGGCGGCGCTGCTCCCGGGGCGCAAGAATGCGGAAGCGGAGGCTCCGGCAGAGGAGCGGGAGCCGGCGGACAGCGGCGCGCGCTGACCCCTCACCGCCACTTGTCAGCCGTATCCACTAACGTGCCGCTCCGGACCAACCCGAAACGGCACGTCGGCACTGGCAGGGAGGCACGGGGGATGAAGATCGACTGGGATCGGCGGCACTGCGCGCGCAAGGGGCATGTGACCTATGCCCCGGACGACCCGCGGCTGCGGGGGCGGCTGCACGCCCAGACCGCGGTCGGCGACGCGTGGCGCTGTCTGCGCTGCGGCGACTTCGCGCTCGGTGAGCCGCACGGCTCGGGACCGGCGGAGGACGCCCCGCTGGTGCCGCGGGGGAAGGTGCTGCGGGATCTGTTCATCCTGCGCTTCCTGGCGGTCGAGCGGGCCGTGCGCGGGGTTTTCATCGTGCTGGTCGCGGTAGCGGTGTGGAAGTTCAGCAACAGCCAGGACGCGGTGCGCCGGCTCTTCAACGAGTACCTGGACACCTTCCGGCCGGTCTTCAAGCACTTCCACTACGACCTCGACCATTCACCGGTCGTCGGCTCCATACAGAAGGCCTTCGGCTACAAGCACTCCACACTGCTGCTGGTGGCCGCGCTGCTGCTGACGTACGCGCTGATCGAACTCGTCGAGGCGGTCGGACTCTGGTACGCCAAGCGGTGGGCGGAGTATCTGACGGTGGTCGCCACCGCCGCCTTCCTGCCGCTGGAGATCTACGAACTCACCGAGAAGGTCAGCTATCTGAAGATCGCCACTCTGGTGCTGAACATCATCGCGGTGCTCTACATCGCCCTCGCCAAGCGGCTGTTCGGGCTGCGCGGCGGGCGCCGGGCCTTCGATGAGGAGCGGCACAGCGCCTCCCTGATGGAGGTCGAGGAGTCCGCGGGGGTGCAGCCGAGCTTGTCTTGACGTCGGCGTCAAGTCCTACCGTCGTGGACATGCGAATCGGCGAGCTGGCCGCACGGGCCGGGACCACCACGCGCACCCTGCGGTACTACGAGGCGCGCGGGCTGCTGCCCGCGCGGCGTTCCGGGAACGGCCACCGGACATACGACGAGAGCGATCTGAAGCTGCTCACGCAGATCCGGACCCTCCAGGACTTCGGGTTCGAGCTGGAGGAGACCCGGCCGTTCGTGGAGTGTCTGCGGGCCGGCCATCCGGAGGGCGACACCTGTCCGGCGTCGCTCGCGGTCTACCGGCGCAAGCTGGCGGAGCTGGACTCGCTCATCGGCGAGTTGCAGGCCGTGCGGGCCGAGGTCGGGGCCCAGCTGGTGCGGGCGGAGCGGACGCGGGACGAGCTGGCCGCCGAGGCGCGGGTTCCGGGTGGTCCGGAACCGGTGTGCGAGCTGGGAGGGGATGTCGAATGACCAAGGCGGCGGGTGTGGCCGAGGTGACGGACGCGGACTTCGCGGCGGAGGTGATCGGGGCTCAGGGGGCGGTGCTGGTGGAGTTCACCGCCGACTGGTGCCCGCCGTGCCGGCAGATGGCGCCGGTGCTCACGGCCCTCGCGGCGGAGGAGGGCGAGCGGCTGAAGGTGGTCCAGCTGGACGTGGACCACAACCCGGAGACGACGAACGCCTACAGGGTGCTGTCGATGCCGACGTTCATGGTGTTCCGGGACGGTGAGCCGGTGAAGTCGATGGTGGGCGCCCGGCCCAAGCGGCGGCTCATCGAGGAGCTGTCCGACGTGCTCTGAGCCCACCCCGTACACAAGAAATCCCCCGAGCAATTGCACTCGGGGGATTTCTTTGCGTATATTCAAGAGTTCGTGACTTCAAGTCGATACGAAATCGGCCCGGTCGCGAAGAAGTTCAGTGGGCACAGTGTATCCGGGCGGGAGCGGAATTGTCAAACACCGAATTTCCGGACGATGAATTGCGGCACGAGCAGGAATTCATCGACGGACTGTACGCACGGGTGGACGCGCTGCGCGGCGCCACCGAGGACTCGGTCGCGGACGCCCTCGCGCTCGGCGACAAGCCGATGCAGGCCCGTCTGGAACGGGACATCCTGGTCGCCGAGCGCGCCGGGCTGCTCGCCGCGCTGAACGCCGTGGACGGCTCCCTCTGCTTCGGCCGGATCGACCTGACCTCCGGTACGAAGCACCACATCGGGCGGATCGGACTGCGCCGGGACGACGCCGAGCGCACCCCGTTCCTCATCGACTGGCGTGCCGAGGTCGCCCGCCCCTTCTACCTGGCCACCGGCCACACCCCGATGGGCCTGCGCCGCCGCCGGCACATCGCAACCGACGGCCGCAGGGTCGCCGCTCTGCACGACGAGATCCTCGACCTCGGCGACCAGGAGCGCACCGGCCACGAAGACCCCTCCGGCGACGCGGTGCTGCTCGCCGCCCTCAACTCGGCCCGCACCGGCCGGATGAACGACATCGTGCAGACCATCCAGGCCGAGCAGGACGAGATCATCCGGGCGCCGCACCGCGGGATCCTGGTCGTCGAGGGCGGACCGGGGACGGGCAAGACCGCCGTCGCACTGCACCGGGCCGCCTATCTCCTCTACGAACACCGCGAACTGCTCGCCAAGCGGGCCGTGCTCATCGTCGGCCCCAACCCCGCCTTCCTCGGCTACATCGGCGAGGTGCTGCCCTCGCTCGGCGAGACGGGCGTGCTGCTGGCCACGGTCGGCGAGCTGTACCCCGGGGTGAAGGCCACGGCGGCCGACACCCCCGAGGCGGCCGCCGTGAAGGGCCGCGCCGACATGGCCGACGTGCTCGCCGCCGCCGTACGCGACCGGGAGGCGCTGCCCGACCCGGTGCTCACCATCGAGCACGACCGCGAGGTGCTGATGCTCGACGACGGCCTGGTGAACGTGGCCCGCGAGCGCACCCGGGCCGCCGGGCTCCCGCACAACGTAGCCCGCGAGCACTTCGAGGGCCACATCCTGAACACGCTCACCGAGCTGTACGCCGAGCGGGTGGGCACCGACCCCTTCGACGGCAGCAGCCTGCTGGACGCCTCCGACATCACCCAGATCCGCGACGAACTCGCCGAGAACCCCGAGGTCTGGTCCGCCGTCGACCAGCTGTGGCCGCGGCTGACCCCGCAGCGCCTGGTCGCCGACTTCCTCGCCGCCCCCGAGGGGTATCTCGGCGCCGAGGACGCGGCCGCCATCCGCCGCCCCGTCACCCGGTTCTGGACGGTCTCGGACGTCCCCCTCCTCGACGAGGCGGCCGAACTGCTGGGCGTCGACGAGCGCGTCGCCCGGGCCCGCGCCGAGCGCGAGCGCGAGACCCAGATCGCCTACGCACAGGGCGTCCTCGACGTCTCCTACGCCTCCCGGACCTACGAGTTCGACGACAAGGAGGACAGCGACCCCGATGCCTCGGAGGTCCTGTCCGCGCACCACATCATCGACGCCGAACGCTTCGCCGAGCGCCAGGAGGAGGAGGACTTCCGCAGCGCGGCCGAACGCGCGGCCGAAGACCGCACCTGGGCCTTCGGGCACATCATCGTCGACGAGGCGCAGGAACTGTCGCCGATGGCCTGGCGGCTGCTGATGCGGCGCAGCCCCACCCGCTCCATGACCCTGGTCGGCGACCCGGCCCAGACCGCGGAGGCGGCGGGCGTGGGCTCCTGGTCGAAGATCCTCGAACCGTATGTCGAGGACCGCTGGGACCACACCCGCCTCGGCGTCAACTACCGCACCCCGTCCGAGATCATGGACCTCGCCGCGGCCGTGGTCCGCGCCGGGAACCCGGCCTTCGAGCCCCCGAGCTCGGTCCGCTCGACGGGCGTACGGCCATGGATCCGGCAGGCGTACGACGACCTCCCCGGCGCCGTGGAGAAGGCGGTGGCCGAACTCGCCCCCGCCGAAGGCCGCCTGGCGGTGATCGCCCCACGCGACCTCCACCGCGCCCTCGCCACGCGCCTCGACGGCGTCACGGCCGGCGCCGAACCCGACCTGACGCAGACGGTCGTCCTTCTCGACCCGCGCCAGGCCAAGGGCCTGGAGTTCGACTCGGTCCTGGTGGTGGAACCGGGCCGGTACGGCACCAGCGACCTGTACGTGGCCCTGACCCGCGCCACCCAGCGGCTGGGGGTGCTGCACACCGGCCCCCTGCCGAAGGGACTCACCGACCTGGATTCATGAGGGGCCGCCCGAGGTGGCGGAACCTACGCCGGCCGCAGCCACACCGTGGCCAGCGGGGGCAGGGTCAGCCGGATGCTCGCCGGGCGGCCGTGGGAGGACTGGTGCTCCGGCTTGACCGGGTCGGGGTTGGTGATGCCGCTGCCGCCGTAGTCCGCCGCGTCCGTGTTGAGGGTCTCGTGCCAGGCGGGGATCTCGTCGGGGACGCCCAGGCGGTAGTCGTGGCGGACCACGGGGGCAAGGTTGGAGACCGCGAGGAGCGGGGTGCCGTCGGCGTCGTACCTGAGGAACGCGAAGACGTTGTCCTCGGCCGCGTCGCCCGCGATCCACTGGAAGCCGGCGGGGGAGGTGTCCCGCTGCCAGAGGGCCGGGGTGGCGCGGTAGACGGTGTTGAGGTCGCGGACCAGGTCGCGGATGCCACGGTGGTCGGCCTCGGCGCCGTACTCCGGGTCGAGCAGCCACCAATCCGGGCCGTGCGCCTCCGACCACTCAGCGCCCTGGGCGAACTCCTGGCCCATGAAGAGGAGCTGCTTGCCCGGGTGGGCCCACATGAAGCCCAGATAGCCGCGGAGGTTGGCGCGCTGCTGCCACCAGTCGCCGGGCATCTTGGAGACCAGCGAGCGCTTGCCGTGCACGACCTCGTCGTGGGAGATGGGCAGGACGTAGTTCTCGCTGTACGCGTACACCATCGAGAACGTCATCTCGTGGTGGTGGTACTTGCGGTGTACCGGCTCGTGGGACATGTACTCCAGCGAGTCGTGCATCCAGCCCATGTTCCACTTCAGGCCGAAGCCGAGACCGCCGGTGTCGGTGGGGCGCGTCACGCCCTCCCAGGCCGTCGACTCCTCGGCGATGGTCACCACGCCCGGCACCCGGCGGTAGACCGTCGCGTTCATCTCCTGGAGGAACGCCACCGCGTCCAGGTTCTCCCGGCCGCCGTGCTCGTTCGGCGTCCACTGGCCAGGCTCGCGCGAATAGTCCAGGTAGAGCATCGAGGCGACCGCGTCGACCCGCAGCCCGTCGATGTGGAACTCCTCGCACCAGTACAGGGCGTTCGCCACCAGGAAGTTGCGCACCTCCCGCCGGCCGAAGTCGAACTCCAGGGTGCCCCAGTCGGGGTGGGCGGCCCGCAGCGGGTCCGAGTGCTCGTACAGCGGCCGCCCGTCGAACTCCGCCAGCGCCCAGTCGTCCCGCGGGAAGTGCGCCGGCACCCAGTCCATCAGCACCCCGATGCCGGCCCGGTGCAGGGCGTCGACCAGGTACTTGAAGTCGTCGGGGGTGCCGAGCCGGGCCGTCGGCGCGTAGAAGCCGGTGACCTGGTAGCCCCAGGAGCCGCCGAAGGGGTGCTCGGCGACCGGCATCAGCTCGACATGGGTGAAGCCCAGGTCACTGACGTAGCGCGGGAGTTGCTCGGCCAGTTCGCGGTAGGTCAGGCCGGGGCGCCAGGACGGCAGGTGCACCTCGTAGACCGAGAAGGGGGCCTCGTGCACCGGCGTGTCGGCCCGGTGGGTCATCCACTCCTCGTCGGTCCACTCGTGGCGGGACGCGTGCACGATCGACGACGTGCTGGGCGGGACCTCGGTACGACGGGCCAGCGGGTCGGCGCGCAGGGTGCGGGAGCCGTCAGGCCGGGTGATGTCGAACTTGTACAGCTCGCCCGCGCCGACGCCCGGCACGAACAGCTCCCAGATCCCTGAGGAGCCCAGCGAGCGCATCGGGTACCCGGCGCCGTCCCAGAAGTTGAAACCGCCGGCCAGCCGCACGCCCCGCGCGTTCGGCGCCCACACAGAGAAACGGGTGCCGGACACACCCTGGTGGGTCATGGGGTGCGCGCCGAGCGCCTCCCACAGCCGCTCGTGCCGGCCCTCGCCGAGCAGATGCAGGTCCAGCTCGCCCAGGGTGGGCATGAAGCGGTAGGCGTCCTCGGTCTCCTGGACCGTCCCGTCGTACTCCACCAGCAGCCGGTAGACCGGCACGTCGGACAGGGGGAGCAGGACGGAGAAGAAGCCGTCGCCGTCGTCGTGCAGTTCGGTCCGCAGATCCCGGCCGGCGACGACCGTCACCGCGCGGGCGTACGGGCGGAACACCCGGACGGCGACCCCGCCGTCCGGGACCGGATGCGCGCCCAGGACGGAGTGCGGGTCGTGGTGCGTGCCGTGCAGCAGCCGCGCACGGTCGTCGGCGGCTACGGATACGGACTTCTTGGAGGTCACGGACGGGTCTCCCGGGGATCAGGTCGAGTCGGAGGTGGCGAGGCGGTGTACGGCCGACAGGGGCACGGGAAGCCAGTCGGGGCGGTGCCGGGCCTCGTAGACGACCTCGTAGACGGCCTTGTCGGTCTCGTAGGCCCGCAGCAGCACGGGGTCGGTGCGGGGGTCGGTGCCGGTGATCTCGGCGTATCCGGCGCAGTAGGCCGACCGGCACAGCCGCGCCCAGTCGCGGGCCGGCGGGGTCGTCGAGTGGGCCGCGTAGTCGAAGGAGCGCAGCATGCCGGCGATGTCCCGCACCGGCGGCTGCGGCATCCGGCGCTCGGCCAGCGGGCGGGCCGGCTCCCCCTCGAAGTCGATCAGCGACCACTCCCCGGACGGTGAGCGCAGGCACTGTCCCAGATGCAGGTCGCCGTGCACCCGCTGGGCGGTCCAGGTGCGGCCCTCGGCGGCCAGGCCGGCCAGCGCCTCGTAGGCCGAGCGCAGCCCGTCCTCGTACGGCCGCAGCGCCGGTACCGCCTGGGCGGCCGCCTCCAGCCGCTCGGTCATGCCCGCGACCATCGACTCCAGCTGGCTGTGTCCGAGGGTGACGGTCGGCAGCGCCCGGGCCAGCGCGGTGTGCACCTCGGCGGTGGCCCGCCCCAGCGCCCGCGCGTCCGCCGCGAAGTCCTCGCCCTTGGCCAGCTCCCGCAGGGCCAGTTCCCAGCCGTCGGTCGCGCCGCGTACGAAGGGCTGCAGGACGGCCAGGACGTACGACTCCCCGGCCAGCTCCGCCCGCAGCCACGCCGTCGGCGCGGGAACCCGGGCGCAGCCCTCGCGGGCCAGGGCCAGGGGTATCTCCAGGTCGGGGTTGACGCCGGGCACGACGCGTCGCAGCAACTTCAGAATGAACGTATCTCCGTAGACGACCGAGGAATTGGACTGCTCGGCGGTCAGCAGCCGGGCCACCAGCCCGTCGCGTATCTCCTGGCCGGGGTCGTTTTCGAAGAACAGCCCGCCGATGCGGGCCTGGGTGCGCAGGGCCTCCAGGACCACCTCGGCGGGCCGGGGGTCGTACAGGGCGTCGTACACCGTGCGTCCGGCCAGCGGGCCGTCGGGCAGGTGTCCGATCAGCGCGGGCGCCAGCCGGGGCGGCAGCGCCTCGCGCACGCCTATGAGGAGCTGGTAGCAGTCGCCGGCCTCGGCGGGGGCGGGTGGCTGCTCGGCACGGACCAGCAGATGGTGCAGGCCCAGCCTGCCGTCCGAGGGCAGGAGTTCCGTCTCGGCCACCGTGGCGAAGCCGGTGACCGGGCGACCCTTGCCGGCGAACCAGCGCTGCCGGGGCAGCCATTCGCGCAGGAGAGGGTCGAGCGAGGTGAGAAGAGGGGGCGTCGTGGAGGGGGTGACCGTGTCCGCCATCGCGGTACGTCCTTTCCCCGGTCGTCGGGGGCGTCAGTATTGCGTGCCCCGGGCGGGCCGGAGGAAACCGCCGCCGCCCGGGGTGGACTATGCCGGGTTCCGGTTACCCGTCCGCGCGCAGACGGAACCAGTAGAAGCCGTGCCCCGCCAGGGTCAGCAGGTACGGCAGCTCGCCGACGGCCGGGAACCGCACCCCGCCGAACAGCTCCACCGGATGCCGCCCGTTGAACTGCCTGAGGTCCAGCTCGGTGGGCTGGGCGAAGCGGGAGAAGTTGTGCACGCACAGGACCAGGTCGTCCTCGTACTCCCGCAGGAACGCGATCACCGCCGGGTTCGACGACTGGAGTTCGGTGTAGGACCCCAGTCCGAAGGCAGGATTCTGCTTTCGGATCTCGATCATCCGGCGCGTCCAGTGGAGCAGCGAGGACGGCGAGGACATCGACGCCTCGACGTTGGTGACCTGGTAGCCGTAGACCGGGTCCATGATGGTCGGCAGATACAGGCGGCCCGGGTCGCAGGAGGAGAAGCCCGCGTTGCGGTCCGGCGTCCACTGCATGGGGGTGCGGACCGCGTCGCGGTCACCGAGCCAGATGTTGTCGCCCATGCCGATCTCGTCACCGTAGTAGAGGATCGGCGAGCCGGGGAGCGAGAGCAGCAGGGCGGTGAACAGCTCGAT